>JAQWJM010000026.1:0-72259 GCA_029248335.1 Phycisphaerales bacterium | reverse complement strand
CTGCTCGACGCGATCATGGGCATGATGAACGGCCCCGAAGGCTTCCACGGCCCGGTGAACATCGGAAATCCCAGTGAGTTCACCATCCGCGAGCTTGCGGAACTGGTGGTCGAGATCGCAGGTACCGGGGTCGAGATCGTGCAGGCGCGTCCGCTTCCGCAGGACGACCCTCTCCAGCGACAACCCGACATCACGCTCGCCCGGGAGAAGCTCGGGTGGGAGCCGAAGATCGCACTTCGTGAGGGACTCCAGCGAACCGTCGACTGGTTCCGCGACGCCGATCTCTCCCAGTACAAGCCGCCGACCCCGCACTATTGATTTCGAATCGATTCAATCGCTCCACGGAGCGGCGGCAGATCCGCCTGTGATGCGTGATCGCGTTCGATGCCGTGAACCGCACGGGCCTCGAGCGGTGTCGGCGCGTCTCCATGACCGAGCAAATGACAGCTGTCATGCTCGCCCACCGCATCTGATTTCGGTCGAGCCCGGGTCGATCGGCCTTCGCGATTTCAACTCACGACGAGCGTCGTTCGAACCCCGGCCCGGCCGGTGAGGTCGAACGCGTCGGTGGGGCCGCGATGGCCCGCCCGAGTTCGGTGCCCTGGGTCGTGCATCTCGAGGGACCCATCGGGAGGCAGGTGTGATCGGCCCCTCGATCGTCTGGAGGCCGCATTCCGGGATCTCCGAGGAATCGAAAGCGGCATTTCGGGTCCGGAATCCTCAGGAGGGCGAAATCGACCCTTTTCGGACCTTGACAGCGGCCCGTGGGCGATCGACACTGTTTTTCCGAACAAAGACCGAACGGATTTCGGGCCTTTTTCCGATGATGTTCGGTCAGCGTTCGGTATCCGGCGTGTACTTCACCTGACAACGACCCATGACGATCTCCCACTCCTCATCCTCCGCCGATTCGAGCCGTACCCCAGTCGTCTCGAGCACCCCGGACGCCCCGGCGATCGATCGGTGTCAGAGGCATCGGTCGGGAGAATCCGCCGATTGCGGAAACAGCGGTCGGGTGGCTTCTACGATCCGGATGCACGTGCAAGGCACGCCGATCCGGAGGCGTCGGATCGCTCCGACCTCCAGGCGGGGTGCGAGATCACCATGAGCCACCTGATCCAGCGGAGATCGGGTGGATTCAGCGAGGAACCGGACGACGACGCCGAGCCGGATTCCGGCTCACCCGCTCCCGACTCCAACGACCCACCATCCCGAACCTCAACTCCCCGAACCCCTCGACTCGACAAGCAACCGGATCACCGACGGATCGATCCGACCATCGCAACGGAAGGCGAAGACAACATGCCCAAGGCAACCCTCGATTCACCCGAAAAGACGACCGCCGACAAGGCGCCCACCAACGGCACCGGCAAGAAGAAGACCACCAAGGCGACGACCCAGGTCGAGCAGAAGCCCGGCACGGACAAGCCCGCGATGGATCCGGGTCGCAAGCAGGCGCTCGATCGCGCCCTCGCGCAGATCGAGAAGGCGCACGGCAAGGGATCGATCATGACCCTCGACGGCGACCGGCTCGCCGGCATCAAGTGCGTGTCGACGGGGGCGCTCAGTCTCGACCTCGCCCTCGGTGGTCGCGGGCTTCCCGAAGGACGCGTGGTCGAAGTCTTCGGACCGGAGTCCTCCGGCAAGACGACGCTCGCGCTGACCGTCGCGGCGAACGTGCAGCGTGAGGGCGGCGTCGCGGCATTCATCGATGCCGAGCACGCCCTCGATCCGACCTGGGCGAAGAAGCTCGGGGTGAACATCGACGAGATGTTGCTCAGTCAGCCCGACACCGGCGAACAGGCGCTCGAGATCTGCGAGATGCTCGTTCGATCCAACGCCGTCAACATCATCGTGATCGACTCCGTGGCGGCCCTGATTCCCCGAGCGGAAATCGAGGGCGAGATGGGCGATTCGCACGTCGGCCTGCAGGCCCGACTGATGAGTCAGGCGATGCGAAAGCTCACCGGGGCGATCGCCAAGAGCGACTGCATCGTGCTCTTCATCAACCAGCTTCGCGAGAAGATCGGGGTGATGTTCGGCAGCCCGGAGACCACCACCGGCGGGCGTGCTCTCAAGTTCTACTCCTCGGTTCGCATCGACATTCGTCGAATCGGCGCGATCAAGGACGGCGAGAACAACGTCGGCAACCGGGTTCGTGCGAAGGTCGTGAAGAACAAGGTGGCCCCGCCGTTCCGGCTCGCCGAGTTCGACATCATGTTCAACGAAGGCATCAGCACGTCGGGCGACCTGCTCGATCTTGCAGTCGCCGACGGGATCGCCCAGAAGGCAGGCGCGTGGTTCAGCTACGGTGAGATCAGGCTGGGGCAGGGGCGTGAGAACTCGAAGCAGTTCCTCCGCGACAACCCCGACCTGTTCGTCGAGATGCGGGCGAAGGTGCTTGAGAGCCGACTCGGCCCGCTGGTACCGACGCCGGCGGCCGATCAGGCCGACTCGGGCAAGTGACGGAAGGGGCGTCCGGGCCGGTCTGGCCGACACGCCCGCCCGATTTCCGGGCCGATCCGGCATGGCCCGAATCAACTCGAGTCAACCCGAATCAATCTGAATCACACCCCTCCGTGCGGACGCACGGGGGGGTGTTTTCTCGGGGGCGCTCGCCGGGGCTCCGGCTGGGCGTCCGGTGGGGACGTGCGGGGCGTTTCGACCGTGTTGCCGCATCGATCCGACGGTTCGAGATGTTGACGCCTTCGGGGAATCGGATACCCTGCGACGTTCCTCGTCACCGAGGATTCCACCAAGCCCTGCGGGTGTGGCGGAATTGGCAGACGCGCTAGATTCAGGTTCTAGTGGGAGTAAAATCCCGTGGAGGTTCGAGCCCTCTCACCCGCATTCACGAGAACGCCTCGTCCATCATCGGACGGGGCGTTCTTCATTGGGCTGTTCGCGTTCGGGGGGGTGTCGTGAACGGAGGCGACACGGCCGGATCACCCGACGTTTCGTGCGTCCCGGCCGTCGATCGAATCCTTGGAGATCGGGGGATCGATGCGGTCGTCATCGAACGCACCAGCGGCGTGCAGGTATTCGATCTTCTCGATCCAGCCCCGCGGAATCTTCGTGATTCCGCCCATCTGGTCGGTGGTCATGGTGTCGGTGACCGCGATCTGCTCTTCGTCGGCGTGAACCAGCAGACCGATCGTGTGCACCGTGGTCAGGGGACGCCGAGCGAACTCCAGCATCTCCTCGCAATCCTCCCAGCCCGGACCGCCCTGGCTCTCCGCATCCTTCCAGCGGATCGAGACCATCGCGTGCGGGTGTCCCGACGCGACCTCGCCGGTCCGGTCGGCGTCCGACCGTGGCTTTGAATCGGTCTCGATCGACGTGCGGTTTCCCGGAAGTCGGTGGGGTCCCTGATCGATCGAATCTCGCGGCGTCATGTCGAGTCCTTTCCACACGTTCTTTTCATGAGCGAGGGCCCGCCATCGCGGGCTCCTCTCTGGTCAACGGCTCGATGCGGCACGCGGTTCGATCGAACATCGGCACCCGTACCGAACCAGGGTTCTCGGACGTGCTGGCGGGCACGGCAGCGTGCTCGTCGACGAGATGGAGGCGGCGTCGGTCGAGTGCTCGGCCGGTACGGACCGGTCCGGACCGGACGGGGTCACTCCCCGGGAATCGGGCTCGCCACCGGTGCCGTGCAGAAGTCGTCGATGTCGGTGATTCGAATCATCGCGGCGTCCGCCGCTCGGCGGATCTGGACGGTCGGTCCGAGTTCGAGTTCCCCGAGCAGGCGTCCGGCCTCCGCCGGTCGGTCGCGGACGTCTCCCAGTCGACGTTGAAACGTGGAGCGGAGTTCGGCCTGCGGGGAGGTCGTGGCGAAGACGTCCAGGGAGCGATACGGAAACAGGTCGTCGAGGTCGGCGAATGGTTCGGTCACGGACTCCCGAGGCGGTCGAGGCGACTCCTTCGGAATGATGGCTCGATCGTCGGCGACGGCGAAGATCGAATAGAGCCGTCCCGGGGGGAGCGCGGCGAGCGCCGTCGCGGATGCCTGCGCCGCATCGCTCGGCAGGTCCCCGAGCCTTGCGGTGACGAATCGGGACGCATCCGTTCGCGTCGCGGTCGACGCGTCGAGCCCGTCGAGCCTGGGGAGCTTCGCCGCCGCGTCCGCGATCAGCATGCGAAGAACGGGATCGATCCGCATCGCCCGGGCATCGCGGGTCGCGAGCAGGCTTGCGATGTCCTCGATGATCGCGGCGGCGAGCCGGACCCGCGCGACACCGGGATCACGGATCAGGTGCGCGGCGAGCGACAGGGTGACCGCGATCTCGTTCGCGGCGAGATAGCGTTCATTCTCCGGCGTGATGCCGTCTTCGTCGGAGGCGGGCATCGTGACGGCGCGTCGGAGGCGACCGGCGGCATCCGCGAGGTAGCCGCGAGCGGCGGAACGAATCGCCGCGAGGCATTCGTCGGCGTCGGATTGCGGACCGCGTGGCTCGTCGAAGTCGGCTTCCGAGATCGCCGCGGCGTCGAGTCCCAGCGTCAACCATCTGGAGGCCACCGGGGCGTAGGCGTTCCTCCAGATCACCTGGGGTGATTCCGTGGCTCCCGGCGTCCCGGACTCGTTTTCGATGAATGGCGTTCCGGCGAGAAGATCGAGACCCGCGCGTTGTGCATCTTCCGGAAGACCGAGCATGCCCCGGCCGATCTGCTGCCAGAGAATCGCGGCGTTTCGGATTCCATCGGGTGGGATCCGGCCGGAGGCGACCGCGTCGAGGCCGCGAATGCGATCGTTCAGGATCCGTTCGACGCGGAGCCTCGCCCGGGCGAGCAGGGTCATCGAGGGAAGCAGCGTCTTGATGATCTCGGGAACCTCCGGTGAGTCGAGTTCCGCCTCGATCCCGGCGAGCGTCTCGATTCCACGATCCCGATCCGGATCGTCGAACGCGAGTTGGATCCGATCGAACATGTCGTTCATCGTGTCTCGGACGCCATCACCGCCATCCGGAAGTTCGGTGATCGACTCGATGAACCGGTCCCCGAACGCCGAGCGGTAGACCGCCAGCACGTCCTCCGACGGCGGTGCTCCATCCTTGCCGAGGATGGCCTCGAGCGACTGGGTGAACAGGAGACGTTCCCCGGCGACCGAGTCGCCGAAGTGAAAGGGATCCCGCGCCTCGCGAAGCGTGGAGAGACTCTCCAGAATCGTCGCGGCGGTGGCGGCATCGATCATCCCGTTCGCGATCGCCAGTTCCATGGTCTGGTCGGAGCGCTGGTACATCGCCGCTCCGACCAGCGAGCCGATGGCGGTGCCGTCCTGGCCGGCGTGGGCCGAGATCTCGTTCAGGGTGCCGAGCCATTCGACGACGCCGCCCACGTCGCCCGAGATGGTCGCGCGACGAGCGAGATTCGAGCTGACCCGGCAGATCTCCCGCATCGGGGCGAGATGGGGGAGCAGGAGCATGAACCCCTCGTCGAGGTCGATTCCCGCATCGAAGCGCGGCGTTCCGCGCAGCTCACGAATGAGCGGTGCGATCGATTCGGCCTTCTCGAGGTAGGCGAGGGCCGCGCCCCGGGGTGGTTCAAGCGGGCCCTGCTGCCATGCCTCGATCGCGGCGTGTTCGTCCGGGGTGAAGAAGCCCGGCGATCGCGCGGCGGTCGGATCGTCCCAGCCCGGCTGGAGTCGATCGAAGAGCCTCGTCCAGGCGTCGTAGGCGTTCGCGTCCTGGGCGGTGGCCGTCGGCACCGCGATCGATGCGACGGCGATCAGCAACGCGACGGTCGTTCGGGCCATCGCGAATCGAAGGGTTCGGGCAGGCGAGTCGAGCATCCCGGGGGTCTCCGGCGAGGGCGCTGGATCGAGCAGCTTCAGGATCGCCACCGGACCCGCACCTCGCATCAGTTCTCGTTCGATTCGCATGACATGGCTCCAAGGAGGGTCTCCTCGATCGAGCCTGATACTATGTGTGACATGGTATCCCAATCAAGGCTCGGGGATCCGGTCACCAGCCCGCGGGGCGTCCACCCTTGCGTGGATCGCTCGCCGGCTCGAATCCGTCCTCGTGCACCACGATCGCCTGGACCACGCCGACCCCACCGATCTCCTCGACGGTGTGACCGGTCGCTTCCAGTCCGGGCCGGAGCTCGAGGAGCCCGGCTTCGAGTCGCAGCGTGTCGGGGTTCCATTGATGATGGAGGCGTGACGCGTTCACGGCGTCGGTCGCGGATCGACCGCCCTGCAGCACTTCGAGGATCACCTGCAGCGTGCCGGTGATGATCTTCGGACCGCCGCTCGCTCCCGCGGTCATGGTGGTACGACCGTCCTTGACCAGGATGGTCGGCGACATGCTCGAAAGCGGTCGCTTGCCGGGTTCGGGGAGATTCCGATCCGACTGGCGAAGCCCGAAGAGGTTGGCCTCCCCGGGGATGGTGGTGAAGTCGTTCATCTCGTTGTTGAGGACGATTCCAAGTCGCGGCACGGCGAGGAGGGAACCGAAGCTCCCGTTGATGGTCTGCGTGCAGGCGACGGTCATCCCCTCGTCGTCGATGACGCTGAAATGACTGGTTCCCGCGTCACGGAGTCGGTCGGCCGGGCCTTCGGCGTCGATCACGCCGCAGGCTTCGACGGGCATCACGGCGTCGAGTTCGATCCGGTCCGCGGCGATCTCGACCGCGGCGGGATCGAGCAGGGCGTCCACCGGAACCTCCACGAAGTCCGCGTCGGCGAGATGCCGCGCCCGATCCGCGAACGCGTGACGCATCGACTCGGTGAGCAGGTGTGAATACGCGACCGAACCGGGGGCGGGATCACCGGCGGACGGAAGTCGATGCCGCATCATCGAGAGCACCTGGGCGATCGCGATCCCACCGGAACTCGGCGGCGGCATCAGGATCGCATCGTGGCCGTCGAACGCGTTTCGGATGATCAACGGGGGCCGCCAGGCGACGCGGTAGTCCCGCAGGTCGGCGGGCTGGAGCACGCCGTCGTAGGCGCGATCGACGCCGGCCACCAGATCCGCGGCGCCGTCGGGGCCGGACCACGCGTCGAGACCTTCGCGGCCGAAGCGTTCGAGAAAGTTCGCGAGTTCAGGTTGTCGGACGACGTCACCGATTTCGAGCTCGCCGCCGCCGCAGAGACGGTTCCAGACCCATCTGCTGGTCGGCCTGAGGTCCGGGTGTCCTGCCCGGGTTCGACGAACGGATTCGACCGCGGCGAGATGATTCGCGTCCACGCGGAAGCCGTCCCGGGCCGCCCGTACCGCGGGTTCGACGAGCCGGGGCAGCGGAAGCGAGCCGAATCGATCGTGGGCGGCGACCATTCCGGGAAGTTGTCCGGGAACCGCGACGGCGCGGCCACCGAAGCGACTCGGGTCGTATCCGCTGGCGGTCGGCGGAAGCGAGACGTAGTAGTCCGGGCCGACGCCGGCCGGGGAGGTCTCCCGGAAATCGAGTGCGATCGACTCCCCGGACGCGGGATCGAAGACGAGCATGAAGCCGCCACCGCCGAGACCGCAGGAATAGGGCCTGGTGACGGAGAGGGTGAGCGCGGTCGCGATCGCCGCATCGACGGCGTTGCCGCCCGCCTTCAGGATCTCGACGCCGGCATCGCTCGCCATCGCCGAGTCCGCCGCCACGGCGCCGTTGGCGAACCGCGGGCCCGGATCGATCACCGCCGATGGGTGGATCGGTGCCTCGCCGGTCGGATCCGCGGGGTCGGGATCGGCCGTCACCTTCGTCGAATCGACGCAACCGACGGTCGTCGATGCCAGCAGCGACAGGAGCAGCGGAACGCGAACGGCGGAGGTGAGCCGGGAAACCAGTCGCATGCGGGCGCTCCGAGAGTTCGAATCGGAAGGACGGGGCGGATGTACGGAGTCTAGACTGGGGCGGATTCCGTCGTGGGGGATCAGTCCGTTTCATCGGGATCCTCGGAGCCGCTTCATGTCCGACATCGGCATTGAAAAACTCGTCTTCGTCGGTGGCAAGGGTGCGGTGGTGGCGTTCGATCGGTTCGACGGAGCGGAAGCATGGAGCTGGGAAGCCGAGCCCCAGGCTGGCTGGGTGGCGAAACTCGGGATTCCCGCGTATCTCTCGGTCGTGCTCGATGGTGATCGACTGATCGTGGCCAGCCCGAAGGGCGTCTGGTGTCTCGATCCGCTGACCGGAGCCGAGGTCTGGAAGGCCGAGACGTCGGCATTTCGCGGCGGATACCCGGTGATCGCCGGCGCGATGACGGGCCACGACGGCGGTGCGACCGCCGCGGCGACGGGATCGGCCTCCGCGCGGCAGGCGGCGGCGTCCGGAAGTGCAGGCATGGGAATCTGAAGTCACGATGGCCGACACCTACCTCGATCACAACGCGACGACGCCACCGCTTCCGGCGGTGGTCGATGCCATGCTCGAATGCCTTCGCGGCGACTGGGCCAATCCTTCCAGCACCCACCGGGAGGGCATCGCGGCGCGCCGCCGCATCGAGCTCGCGCGGGAATCCGTCGCGCGATTGATCGGTTGTCGACCGAGGGACCTGCTGCTCTGCTCGGGCGGGACCGAAGCGGCGAACCTCGCGCTGCGAGGCTCGCTCCAGTCGCAGCCGGGCCGGACCGCGATCGCGACGAGTCGTCACGAACACTCCGCGGTTCGCGAGACCGCGGAATCGCTCGGGAAGTCCGGGACGACGGTGCACTGGCTCGAGCACGCCGACGACGGCACGATCGATCTCGATGCGCTGGAGACGTTGCTCGTCGCGGACGGCGATTCGATCGCGGTGCTCAGCGTCATGTGGGTCAACAACGAGACCGGGGTGATCCAGCCGGTCCCCGAGATCGGCCGCCTCTGTCGCGAGCACGGGGTTCGATTCCACACCGATGCCGTCCAGGCGGTGGGCCGCATGCCCGTCGACTGCGCCGCGCTCGACGTCGATCTCCTCTCCTTCGCCGCCCACAAGTTCCATGGACCGAAGGGGGCGGGGGGCATGTTCGTCTCCCGGGGAACGCGGCTCGAGCCGGGAATCACCGGCGGTTCGCAGGAGCGCGAGCGGCGTGGCGGCACCGAGAACGTCGCGGCGATCGCCGGCATGGGCGTCGCGGCCGACGCGGCGACGGCGTGGATCACGTCGGCGTCCTGGTCGGAACTGGAATCCCGTCGCGACGATTTCGAGGCCGCGGTCCGCGCCGCGTGGCCCGAGGTCGTGGTGAACGGCGGCGAGGCGACGCGGCTCTGGACCACGTCGAATCTCGGTTTCCCGCGACTGTCGGCGGAGGCGATCCTGATGTCGCTCAGCGAGCGTGGCATCGCGGCGAGTGCCGGCGCAGCCTGTGCCAGCGGTTCCCTCGAACCATCACCCATCCTGCTCGCGATGGGGGTGCCCGAGGCGGTCGCCCACGGGTCGGTCCGTTTCTCCTTCTCCCGGGAGACCACGGACGACGAGATCTCGTCGGGAGTCGCCGCGATCACCGAGGTGATTCGACGCCTCGCCCGCGACCTGCCCGCGTCCTGACCCGGGTGTTCGGACTTCCCACCCGCGGCGACCGGTCAATACCGGCCGCGAAGCTCCCGGTACTTCCGAATCAGTGAATTCGTCGACGAGTCGTGAGCGAGCTTCGGTCGGTCCTTCGACTTGAGCTCGGGGATCATCGCCTGGGCGAGCTTCTTGCCCAGTTCGACGCCCCACTGATCGAACGAGTTGATCCGCCAGATCGAGCCCTGCACGAAGACCTTGTGCTCGTAGAGCGCGATGAGCCGACCGAGCATCCGCGGGGTCAGCTTGTCGCAGAGGAAGGTGCTGGTGGGGCGGTTCCCCTCCATCTCCTTGTGCGGCGCGAGCCACGCGGGGACGCCCTCCGCCTCGATGTCGTCGACCCGCTTGCCGAACGCGAGCGCCTCGGTCTGGGCGAAGACGTTCGCCACCAGCTTGTCGTGGTGATCGCCGATCCTGTTCACCGGGTCGGCGAACACGATGAAGTCCGCCGGGACCATGCGGGTGCCCTGGTGGATCATCTGATAGAAGGCGTGCTGGCCGTTGGTACCGGGCTGGCCCCAGATCGCGGGGCAGGTGCCCCAGGCGACCCGCTTGCCGTCGAGCTGGGTGTGCTTGCCGTTCGACTCCATCTCGAGCTGCTGCAGATAGGCGCTGAAGCGATCGAGGTACTGGTCGTAGGGCAGGATCGCCACCGTGCCCGCATCCCAGAAGTCCGCGTACCACAGGCCGATCAGGGCCTGGATCATCGGGAGGTTCCGGGTCATGGGCGTCCTCCGGAAGTGCTCGTCCATGTCGTGGAAGCCGTCGAGCAGTTCGCGGAATCGCTTCGGACCGATCGCGACCATGGTGCTGAGGCCGACCGCGGAGTCCATCGAGTAGCGGCCGCCGACCCAGTCCCAGAATCCGAACATGTTCCGGGTGTCGATGCCGAACTTCGCGACCTCCTCGGCATTGGTCGACACGGCGACGAAGTGCTTCGCGCTCGCCGTCGCGTCGCCGTCGAACGCCTTGAGGACCCACTTCCGCGCGGTGTGGGCGTTGGTCATCGTCTCGAGCGTGGTGAAGGTCTTGCTGCAGACGATGAAGAGCGTCTCCTCGGGATCGAGGTCGAGGGTCTTCTCGTGGAAGTCGTTGGCGTCGACGTTCGAGACGAAACGGACGGTGAGTCCGCGGTCCGAGTACTTCCGAAGCGCGTCGTAGGCCATCGCGGGGCCGAGATCGGAGCCGCCGATGCCGATGTTCACGACGTTCCGGATGGGGCGCCCGGAGTGACCGAGCCAGCGTCCGCGGCGGATCTTGTTGGCGAAGGCGCCCATGCGTCGCAGGACCTCGTGGACGGCGGGCACCACGTTCTCGCCGTCGACCTCGATGACCGCGTCCGCCGGCGCCCGGAGCGCCGTGTGCAGGACCGCCCGATCCTCGGTGATGTTGATCTTCTCGCCCTTGAACATCGCGTTGCGGTGCTTTTCGACCCCCGCCGCCCGGGCGAGCGCGAAGAGAAGTTTCATGGTCTCGGCGTCGACGAGGTGCTTGGACCAGTCGAAGTGGATGCCGAGCGCCTCCGTCGAGCAGCGGGTTCCGCGGCGGCGATCGGCGGCGAAGAGTTCGGTGAGCGAGGTCCGCCCCATCTTCTTCCGGTGGCTCGCCAGCGCCTTCCACTCCGGAAGCCTGTCGATTCGGGGACGATCGATGATGCTCTTGACGCTCTTCACGGTCATGGTCGGCTCGCTCCGGTCGTGGTCGTTCTGGGGGGACGGCGGTGTGCCGATTGGTCCCGTGATACCCTGCGGCTCGAAACTACCAGAACCCGCTCGGGATCGTTCCCGGGCGGAAGGCCCGGACGCACGAACCAGAGGATTCTCCGATGCCCGCGACCCGCGATCTCCACGAACTCGGACAGAGCCTCTGGCTCGACAACATCACCCGCGAGATCCTCGACGACGGGACGCTGCAGCGATACATCGACGACCTGTCGGTCACCGGCCTCACGTCCAATCCCTCGATCTTCCAGAAGGCGATCGGCGGGTCCGACGGCTACAACGATCAGATCCGGGAACTCCTCGGCCGGGGGCTCGAGACGGAGCCGCTGTTCTTCGAACTCGCGATTCGCGACCTCCAGCGGGCCGCCGATCTCTTCAAGCCGATCCACGAGGCCACCGACGGCGTCGACGGCTGGGTGAGCCTCGAAGTCTCGCCCCTGCTCGCCAATGACACCGAGAACACGATCGCCCAGGCCAAGGAGCTGCACGCGAAGGCGGGGCGGGACAACCTCTTCATCAAGGTCCCCGGGACCCGCGAGGGTCTGCCCGCGATCGAGGAACTGATCTTCGCGGGCGTTCCGGTCAACGTGACCCTGCTCTTCTCCCGCGAGCACTATCTCGCCGCGGCGGAGGCCTACACCCGAGGCGTCGAACGTCGCGTCGAGGCCGGGCTCGATCCGTTCGTGTGCTCGGTCGCCAGCCTCTTCATCTCGCGATGGGACAAGGGGACGGCCGACGTGCTTGAGGGCGACCTCAAGAACGCCGCCGGCATCGCGATCGGCGAGCGGACCTACAAGTCGTTCCACGAATTCACCAACGGCGAGCGATGGGCGGAGCTCAAGGAGCACGGTGCGAAGCCGCAGCGGCTCCTGATGGCGAGCACCGGCACCAAGGACCCGGCGCTGCCCGACACGCTCTACATCACGTCGCTGGCGGCGCCCGAGACCGTGAACACCATGCCCGAGAAGACGCTGCTCGCGTTCGCGGATCATGGCGTGCTCGACGGCCCGATGCCGGTCGACGGTGGTGATTGCGAAGCGGTGCTCGCAGGAATCACCGGTGCAGGCGTCGATCTCGACGCGCTCGCCGAGCGACTCCAGGTCGAGGGCCGGGATTCCTTCGACGCCGCGTGGCATTCCATGATCGCGGACATCGCGGCGAAGGCCGAGGCGGTCGGCAAGGGCTGATCCCGTCGGCGAGGCTCGAGTCCCGGTGCGACCGGGCGACGACCCCGTCCCGTCCGGATGCGCCCGCGTCTTCGACGCCGGTGCGGGCGGGGCAACACCAGAACGGCAGTGGCGCGTGAACGAACTTCTCGACGAACTCACCTGGCGCGGCTTGCTGCACCAGAGCACCTCGGAATCACTCGGCGACCATCTCGCGGCGGAACCGCGTCGTGGTTACGTCGGATTCGATCCGACCGCCGACAGCCTCACGATCGGGAACCTCGTTCCCATCATGCTGCTCGCCCACTTCCAACGGGCCGGTCATCATCCGGTGGTGGTCATGGGTGGGGGCACCGGCCTGATCGGCGATCCGTCCGGCAAGAGTGCGGAGCGACCGTTGCTCACCGCCGGACAGGTGGCGCAGAACGTCGAAGCCCAGCGTTCCATCTTCGAGCGGGTGCTCGACTTCTCGGCGTCATGCGACAACCGGGCCGAGATCGTGGACAACCTCGACTGGCTCTCGCGGATCGGATTCATCGAACTTCTCCGCGACGTCGGGAAGCACTTCTCGGTGAACGTGATGATGCAGAAGGAGTCGGTGAGTTCACGCCTGAACGAACGCGAGCAGGGGATCAGCTACACCGAGTTCAGCTATCAGATCCTGCAGGCCTACGACTTCCTCCACCTCCATCGGACCCGGGGCGTCACCATCCAGATGGGGGGGAGCGATCAGTACGGAAACATCGTCGCGGGCATCGACCTCACCCGCCGGCTGGAACGGCGGGAGGACGGAGACGGGGTCGAGACGTTCGGGCTCACCGCGCCGCTGGTCACCAAGGCGGACGGAGGCAAGTTCGGAAAGTCCGAGACCGGGGCGATCTGGCTCACCGCGGACCGCACCAGTCCCTACCGATTCCACCAGTTCTGGTTGAACGCCTCGGACGAGGACGTGGTGAACTTCCTCAAGTGGTTCACCTTCCTCGGACGCGAGGAGATCGAGGCCCTCGCCGCCGCGAACGTCGAACGTCCGCAGGAGCGGGCGGCCCAGCGGCGTCTCGCCGACGAGGCCACGGCCATGATGCACGGCGCGGGTGCGGTCGAGTCGGCGCGGGCCGCGGCCGCGGCGCTCTTCAGCGGCGAGGTCCGGGGGCTCGACGCCCCGACCCTCCAGGCGATCGCCGAGGATCTTCGATCTGAATCGATGTCGCGTCGGGACCTGCTCGGCGCGGAGCCGCCGACCATCGGTGCGGCCCTGAAGGCCCTCGGGCTCGCGTCGAGCAATCGTGAAGTCCGCGAGTTCATCAAGAGCGGCGCCGTCCGGATCAACGGCGATCCGGTCGCCGAGGATCGGCCGCTGGTCTCCGAGGACATGCTGCACGATGCCTGCACCCTGTTGCGACGGGGCCGGAAGAACTGGGGCGCGATCGTCTGGACCGATTGACGGTCGATTCGATCCGCCGTCGGTCGGGTTCAGGGCTGTCGGGGGCGATCTTCGATGGTGATCGAGATCGTCGGGCTGGTGTCGGGCTTCTCGCCGATGCTCGACACTTCGACCCCCGCCGGAAGTCTCCACATCGAGATCCTCGTCTCTTCGAGGCGGTTCGCGAGATCGTCGCTGGTGAGGTGGATGAAGGCGATCACGTTCGCTCGGCCGCCGGCGATGTCGTCGATCGCGGCCTTCGGGCCTCGCAACGTCACGTCGCGCAGGAAGACCGAGGCCGGGTCGATGGTCACGACGTGCCGGTCGAGATCGGCGGGCGGGCCCGAGACCTGGACGGGGATCGACGGCACCACGATCGATGCATCGGTCGAGACGAGATCGAGGCCGACGCGGGCTTTCCGCGGGGTCATTCGAATCGCGTCGGACTGGCCGGCGAGGCGGTCCGGCAGGACGAGCGAGACTTCGAGTTCGTGCCGTCGGCCCGATGGAAGATCGGCGACGTCGGCATCGGCGACGCGGGCGGTCACCGAGAGTCCCGGAAGATCGGCGAGCGACGCGGGAAGCAGGAGTTCCACCTCGCCCGGCGCCACGTCGACCGCGTCGGTGGTCTGGACGCCGTCGGGCAGTTCCACGACCACGGGAATGCGACGGCGTTGCAGTGATTCGATCGAGATCCGGACCGTCTGCGGATCCGCGGCGAGGACGGTGACCGGAATCTCGTTCGCGTCGATGAACGACTGGCCGAGGGTCACCAGGTCGATCTCGTGCTCGCCCGGCGTCGAGGGGACCCCGAGGGTTCCGATGGGGATCTCCACCGCATCCCGGAAACGGGCGGCGATCGCGTCGACTTCGCGTCGCGGGCCTCGGATGAGGAAGCTGACGGAGGGAAGCTCCTCGGGGGAGATCCGGACCGAATCCCTGGTCTGGCCCGAGAATCGAAGGTCGGTGAAGGAGGTGATCTCCTCCCGCGTCTCGCCGGCCGCCCAGATCCAGATGAGGACGGTGACGAGGGTGACCGTGACCAGGTTGGTGATCCGTTCGCGCCGGGTCTCCATGTCAGCCATGTCAGGTGGCCTCCTCGGTGTCGCTCGGTGTCGTCGATTCGCGGATGGCGGAGAAACGTCGCGTGAACTCCTCGGCGAACCGTTCCCGGGCGATGGGCGGCGAGAGGACGCCGTGCTCCGCGATTCGAACCCGACCGTTCTCCTCGCTCACGACGACCACGAGGCAGTCGGAATCGAGGGTGACGCCGACCGCGGCCCGGTGGCGACTTCCGAGCTGGCTCGGAACCATCCCCGAAGGCGCGAGCGGCAGCTGCACCTTGGCGGCCGTGATTCGATCGCCTCGGATCACCACCGCGAGGTCGTGGAGCGGATTGTTGGGGTAGAAGATCGACTGGAGGAGTCGAGGGTCGACGAGGGCGTCGATCGGCACCGAGTTCCGAAGCAGGGACTCGAGTCCGAGCGTCCGTTCGAAGACGATGATCGCGCCGAACTGGCTTTTCGCGAGGAAGTCCACCGCCTCGGTCACCGCGGTCACCACCCGATCCCGAGCGGCCGGGCTCTTGCCGAAGATCTTCGCGCGACCCAGCGTGATCATCGCCTGGCGGAGTTCGGGCTGGAACACCACGACCAGCATGATCGCGACCAGTCCGACCACCCGGTCTCCGAGGAATCGGACCCGGCCCAGGGTGTCGCTCGCGTCGCCGGTCAGCCGGAGGAGGATCGCCACCACCACGACCAGCACTGCGAACCCCCGAATGACGCCCGCGCCGCTGGAGCGGCGGAGGAATCGGAGGATCATCCAGACCACGAGCCAGATGATCGACAGCTCGACCACGAGCTCGATGGGCTCGTAGCCTCTGAAAACGTCGAAGAAGGCCGGAAGTCGAAGGCTGTCCATGCTCGGGACCGAGTATATCGAAGCCGGCGCGGCAGGCCGTTCGAAAGCGGGCCGGCTCGGCTACGATGGGACCATGTCGACGATGTTGAAGGGTCTGGTGATCGGTCGCTCCACGGGGCGTTGCGCTGAAACCGAGGCGGAGCTCGCGGTGGGAACACCGTGCATCGCCGCGTTGGTGCGACCTCTGGCGACCGAGACGCGCACGGATCGCCCCGTGCTGGAGCGGCTCGATTT
This sequence comes from Phycisphaerales bacterium, assembly GCA_029248335.1. Lineage (GTDB taxonomy): Bacteria > Planctomycetota > Phycisphaerae > Phycisphaerales > SM1A02 > UBA12014. The sequence goes on along the minus strand of JAQWJM010000026.1, from coordinate 56,320 downwards.
CGACCCCGCGGCCTGGGAGGCCGGCGATGCGGCGCGTCGTCTGGGTGATCGGCTGCTCTGCTGGTGGCGGACCGAGATCCCCGATCCGGGATCGAAACGGCAGATGTTCGTCGATGACGAGACGCTGGTGGACCTGTTCGAACGGATGGTCGCGGAGGAGGAGGCGGATCCCGGTCGCCGAGCGTTCCGTTTCGTCCTCGGGCTCATCCTGCTTCGACGGCGGAAGATCCGCATGGTCGACCGCCGCCGGGACGGGGATGACGACGTCTGGGTGCTGAAGCGGGTCGGTGGCGGTGACGATGCTCCGTTGTGGTCCGTCACGGATCCCCGGCTTTCCGACGAAGACGCCGACGCGATCGCCGAGCAACTCTCGACCATCCTCGCGGACGAGGGGTGAATCCTTGATGGTGATGGCCGGCCGAGTCTGCGCAGGGTCCCGCTTCCTCTTGCTGATGGCGCTGGCCGCCGTCGTGATCTCCGGGTGCGCTCCCGAGGTCCGTCAGGACGTCGATCGAGGGCCGGGCCGTCCGGGTGACCAGGCGGCCTGGAACACGATCCGGGATCTCCAGAATCGTCGGGTGGATCAGCTCGAACGGTTCTCGTCGGCCGGCACGTTGACCATCACGCTCGCCGATGGCGAGGAAGTCGATCGCGAGCAGGCGGACCATCGAATCTGGCGGTCCGGTCCGTCGCGGGCCGCGATCCGCGTGTCGAAGCTCGGGACGTCGATCATGACCGCGGCGTGGAACGGCCCGCGATGGTGGATGTTCGACGAGCGTCGGGACGAAGTCGTCCTTCGGATCCATCCGGTCGAACCGCCGGGGGCCGGTGATGGAGAGGCGGCGTTCCTGTCGCCGCCGACGCTCTTCGCGATGCTCGGGCTCCTCCGATTCCCGGACTCGATGCCGCCGGATCTCATGATCTTCGACGAAGGCTGTCGGTTCTCCCTCGGTTCGATCGACTGGGGAATCGGGGCCGCACCGCTTCCGCTCCGTGGCGGAATCGAGATCGAGTTGGGATCGCCGCGCGACGGTCCGACGTCGGTCCGGATGATCGGCGATGCGGACGAGGAGATCGCGCGAGCGACCCTGTCCCGGTTCGACTCGGTCGATCGGATCGGATCGCCTCCGGGAGACTGGCCGATCCTTCCACGCCGCGTGGAGGTCCGCCGGGGCGCCGGTGACCGACTCGTGATGTCCTTCGACGCCCCCGTCGCCAATGGGCGGGTGAGTGACCGTCTCTTCGATCTCGATGCCCAGATCCGTCGCTCGGAACCGGCGATCATCGAGGACGACACCCTTCGGAGCAGCGACTGATGCCGCGGATGCCTGGTACGACGACCCGCATGTTCGCCATCGTGGCGGCGTGGATCCTCTTCACCGTGGCGGCGCCCGCCGCGTCGTTCGTCGAGGACGAGCCTCGGCCGGTGCTCGCCGCCTCGGGAGGCCGGCACGTCTTCGTGTCGATGGACGGTGGCGACGTCACCGCGGGTTTCGAGATCATGCACTTCGACGGGGAGTCCGGCCCTGCCGCCGGGCGGATCGTCGCCCGGGTTCCCCGGCGACCGGAAGCGATCGCCGCCTTCGGCGACCGCTGCTGGGTGGTGCTGCCGCCGTTCGATGCCGACAACCCGCAGCGGGAAGTGGTGTCCTTCAAGGTCGAGCGGAATCCGGCGACGAATCTCTGGTACGCGTCGCCGGTCGGCAGATTCGAGGTGCTTCCGGTGTTGCCGCGGGAACCGCGACTGGTCGGCGTGGCGGGGGATGCCGACGGCCCGGTCGCGGTCTTCCTTCCCTCCCAGCGTGCCGCGCGGGGCATCGATCGTGAACGAGACGAGTCGCCAACGCCGGCGGAGGATGCCGCGGTCGACGATGCGACGGAGAAGGTGGACGACGCGTCGTCGCCGGCCGACGAGGAGCCGGAAGCCGATCTCGACGGTGGCGCGACTTTTCTGATCGGCAGCACCAATCGGTGGAAGTGGTCGGTCGAGTCGCCACCGTTGGAGTTCCTTCGGGTTCGCGACGCGGTGATCGGGGTCGGCGGCACGCCGGAGGGCGTCCGGCCGGTGATGGCCTGGACCGACGACCGGGATGGCGACGCGGCCCGGCTCTCGACCTGGGAGGAAGGCGGATGGCGTTCCCGGTCGTTCATGCCCGCGCCGGCGACCCGGCCGCTCGCGATCGTCGAGTCCGAGGGCGGCGTCCTGCTCGCGAGTCGGACGGAATCCGGGGATGTCCTGCTCGACTACGTCCGGCCCGGTGATGGCGATGGCCTCTCGTTGCTCAGGCTCGGTTCGGTGGCGGCGGCGGTCGCGGGGCCCCGGGCGACGGTGGTGGGTGTCGCCATGGGACCGTGGATCGTCGATGCCGACGAGGAAGGCCTTCGAATCGCGGTCGTCGATCCGCTCGGGGGCTCGGTCGGCGAGGTGATCCGTCCGATCGACGAGACCGGCGAGTTCTCGCTGATTCATTTCCCGTTGACCGGGATCGCGATGATCTCGGCCCTGATGGCGGCCCTTCTTCTCCGGCCCTGGATCGAGCGGGCGGCGCCACGTGAGCCGGCTCCGGGTCTCCGTCCGATGCCGCTGGCCCGCCGGATCGCGGCGTTGTGCATCGACATGGTTCCGGGGGCCATGGTCACGATCGTGGCCTTCGACATCGATCCGGCCGAGTTCGTCGAGAGTTTCCGCTCGGGCGACCCCGAAACGGCGGCGCCGGCCGTCTTCGCGATCGTCGTCACCGCGGTCATCGCGGGCATCGGCGAGGTGTTCTTCGATCGATCGCTCGGCAAGGCGATCGTCGGGGGGCGGGTCACCTCCATCGACGGGACCCGTGGGACGGCCGTTCAGCGAGGCCTTCGGGCGTTGTTGAAGATGATCGTGCTGCTTCTGCCACCCCTGGCGTTGCTGGTGGTCATCGATCCGCTCGGTCGTGGGATGCCCGAACTCCTGAGTCGCACGTGCGTGACGACCCGGGAGCGGATCGATCCGTCGGCGGCGGAGGCCGATTCCGGCGACCGGAAGGCCGATTGAGGCCCGATCCTCCAGAAGCGCACGCAATGCGCGAATAATCGACAGCTTTGAAGGATTCTCGACCCTGCAGCCGATGAATGCTGCAGTCGGCGAATGGAGTCGCCGTGGATCGTCGCGCCTCGGTGCCCTGCATGCAGGGTTTCGGGTGCGGAATGAGAGGATCTCGTGACGGACGATCGTGCAGAATCAAAGGCCCCCGAGGCCGAAGGTCCATCGGCCGAGCCGGGCCCGATCGAAGGCTCGATCGAACCAGCCGTCGTCCGCGGACGCTCCTGGCAGTTTCCGCTCATCGCGGTCTCGCTGGTCGCGATTCTGGCGGCGTTCTGGCATCGCTCGAACACGCAGGCCGCGGAGATCGATCCGGTCGCCCAGCTTCAGCTCGCGGAGTCGCTGCTTGTTCAAGGCGATCTCGATGCCGCATCGGCGATCGTCGCGGAGGTCGATCCCACCCACGACGCGATGATTCCGCATCGGGCGTGGCATCGAGTGTTGATCGCGGACTGTCTCGTCGCCCGTCACGCGCCGATCGAGACCGCCTCGGCGGAGATCGCTGCGGGGATCGCGGATGCGTATCTCGAGGCGTCTCTGGCCGGTGCCGAGCTTTCGGAGCGGCAGCGTCATCACCTCGCCATCTCCGAGGTGAACGCGAATCGGCTCGAGGACGCGTCGGCTCGGTTCGGTGGACTGCTCGATGCCCGCGACGTCGGGATCGCGACCGATGCCCGCACCAGGCGGCATGCCCTGATGCAGCAGGCGTTGCTCCAGGATCTGGAAGCAGGGGTCGAGCCCGCCGGCCTCGCGGCTTCCGTCAATGAACTTCTGGCCGAGGATCCGGGGCTCGCGATCGAGTCCTGGGCCGTCGGATTCCGGGCGAGGCTCCGCATCCGCGAGGGTGATGTCTCGGGGCTGGTGCCGGCGATGATCGTCGACATGCAGCGCCTGGAAGGTGCCGCCGAGCAGTCGCCCGGGGTGATGGTCGACTGGGCGGAACTTCACGTGCTTCTCGGCCACGCGTATCTCGCGGCGAGTCGGCCGATTCCGGCCGCGGAACGCTACGAATTCGTCATCGACCACCTCGGATCGACGGCCCCGGTCGCCGCGGAGGCGATGATCTCGCTCGGGCGTCTGCATCTCGCACGTGACGAGTTCGATGACGCGAAGCGTCGGTTCTCCGGCGTCTTCTCCGTGCCGCAGGTGACCGCTCGCCAACGGCTGGCGTCCCGGATCGGACTTGGTGAACTCGCGGCGATCACCGGTGAGCCGGAAGTGGCGATCCGGGAATTCTCGGATGCCGCGGTCGTGGTGGGTGGGAACCCCGCGTTCTCGCCCGCCGTCCTCGAAGAAGCCGTGTTGGCCGCGATCCGGGCGTCGGACCGGATGATGGGTCACGCCGAGGCGATCACGGATCGCGAAGCCGAAACGGTGGTCGTCTCGATCGCACGCGATCTCGCGGTGTTCGCGGTTCGCTTCGGGAACGATCCCTCGGCACGCATGCAGGCCTTGTCGAGGGTCGCCGACACGCATCGGCGTTCGGTGGAGCTCGCGGTGGGCCCCCGGTTCGACGGCATCGATCTTCGCGACGTCTCGTACGAGGCGATTCCGGTGGCGGCGCGGGTCAAGGCGAACGGGCATCTGGTCGCCGCGGCGGAGGCGGTCCTCGAGATCGACGTCCTCACGCCGTCCGCGACCTACCGAAGCGATCTGCTGTGGCAGGCCGCCGAGTTGTACGACACCGCGGGTCGCCCACGGAAGGCGCTCGCGCTCTATGAACGATTCGTGGATGGCGAGACCGATCATCAGAACCGGCCGGAAGCGATGTATCGAATCGCGCTCGGTCTTCACGGGATGATGCGATACGAGGAGGCGGGGGTCTGGTACCGACGCCTGCTCAAGGAAGGTGAGGCGAGGCCCGAGGAGAAGTCCGGGTACTGGACCCGCGCCAAGGTCGGACTCGCCCGCGCCCTGCTCGCGACGCCCGGAAGCGGCGGAGCGCTCGAGGCGGAGGGGCTCCTTCGGGATTTTCTCGAGGGGCGCGAGGTCGATCCTCGGTCCGCCGATTATCGCGATGCGACCTTCCACCTCGGTCGACTGTTCGTGGGCCAGGAACGATGGCTTGAAGCGGTCGAGGGGCTCGAGCCCTGGCTCGACCGCTATCCCACGGACGATCGATGGGGCGAGGCCTCCGCGCTCGCCGGCGTCGCCTGGCTTCATCGGGCGGAACGGCTCGCGAGCCAGCTCGACGATGATTCGACCCGGGACCTCGAGCATTCGCCGATCTCCCCCGGATATCGCGCCGAACTCGAGATCTCCCGTCGTTCGGCGTTGGTGCGGGCGCTCGAGCGATTCGAGGGCGTCGTCGATCGCCTCGACGGCGTGGATCCGCCGCTGCTCACGCCGTTGCAGCGGAATCTGCTGCGGGTGGCGGGGCTCCAGCGTGGAACGGTTCGCGAACGCCTCGGCGAGATGGACGAGGCGATCAAGGTCTACCGCGAGGTGGAGCAGCGATTCGCGGAGGAGCCGGTCGCGGTGGAGGCGCTGGTCTCGCTGGCGAATCTCGCGTCCCGGATCGGTGACGACGAAATGGCCCGAAAGGCGACCCGTCGGGCCCGGATCAAGCTTCAGCGGATCGAGCAACGACGTCGCATGGACGGCGTCTCGACGGGCGTCGACGAGGATCGACTGGAACGTCATGGTCCCGATCTCTTCGTCGGCGGCGGAAGCGGTTCGCTCGACCGATGGCTTCGGCTCTTTCCGCCGGGCGGCGGGGGAGGTGCCGGATGAGTGATGACGCATCGAAGACCGGGCCGGTGACCGATCGCGTCCGTGCGGCGGTCGAATCACGGATCGAACGTCTGGAAGCGGTGTTGACGCTGGCCGTTCGGCAGTCCGAAGCGATCCGTCGAAAGCACTTCGGCGGACTGGATCGCATGCTCACGGAGCGTGCCACGATCGTGGAATCGCTGGTGAACGACGCGGCCGCGTTCGAGGCCATGGCCCGCGAGGTCGCGGGGACGATGGACGAGCGGCTGCTCGAACGCCTCGGCGTGGCGGAGCGGCTCGCCTCCGAGATCGAGGCCCGGGACGCGGAGTCGCTCGAGCTTGCCCGGACCGAGGGCGAGCGATCGAGGATCGAACTCGAGAAGATCACGCTCGCGGGCCGGGTGGGACGCGCGTATCGATCGGGAAATCCCGAATCCGCCGGACATCGGCGGGATCTGGCGGATCAAGCCTGATGAGCACCATCGAGACCAACGCCGACCTGACCGACACCCGCGCCTCCGCGCCGATCGACGCGAACGACTTCGCCGATCTGATGCAGAGTTTCAACGACGTCACGAGTCGGCTCGAGGCCACCCATGCCTCGCTTCGCGACGAGGTCGCGTCGCTCAAGGTCGAGCTCGACGAGACCCATCGTCGGCTTCGTCGCTCGCGACAACTCGCGGCGCTGGGCGAGATGGCGGCGGGCATCGCCCACGAGATCCGCAATCCGCTCGGGGCGATCGCCCTCAACCTCGAAGTGCTGACCGAGGATCTCGCGGACCGGCCCGGTGAACTCGAACTCTGCGGTCGCGTCTCCCGTGCGGTGTCGCGGCTCGACCTCATCGTCGGCGACGTCCTGTCGTTCGCCCGGGACACCCGGGTGCGGCCGGATGCGGTCAGGCCCGCGGAGATCGTGCTCGCCGCGGTCGCGCACGCCGAGGACCTGGTCGACGCCCATGGAATCGACGTGGATCTCGCGATCGACGAGGAGATCCGAATCGTCGCGGACGCGTCGCTGCTCGAGCAGTCGCTCCTCAACCTGGTGCGGAACGCGTGCGAGGCGATGTCGGCGGTCGATGGTCCGCGTCGCCTGGAGATCGGACTCGACCGACGTGAACTGCGGGATCCCGAGCGTGGCGTGGTTCGGCACGCGGTCTTCGAGATCCGCGACACCGGGCCCGGCATTCCCGGTGAGGTCCGGGAGCGGATGTTCAATCCGTTCTTCACGACGCGGGCGGAGGGGACCGGGCTCGGGCTGGCGATCGTGCACCGGATCGTCGACGCCCACGGCGGTCGGCTCGACGTGCTCGATGCGGAGCCTGGAACGATCATGAGACTGTCACTGCCGATCGCAGGCGTCGCCCCCGGCGACGACGCGACGGTGGAGGATGAGGATGGGCGGTCCCTCGAAGGCGCCGTACGGCGGCGGGTCAGGGACAACTCGGGCCGAGGCGCGGCCTGAGATCACAGGAACGAGTCGGGTCTTGACACCCGATGGAGGCCATGGATGGCGAAGATTCTCGTAGTCGACGACAAGGAACTGATGCGTGACAGCGTCGCGACGATCCTCGGGCGGAAGGGGCACGCGGTGATCGGCGCCCCGGACGGCGAGACCGCGCTGGCCAAGCTGGCCGAGAAGAAGCCGGCGGTGGTCGTCACCGACCTGCAGATGCCCGGCATGAGCGGGATCGAACTGCTCGCGGCGATCCGCCGGATCGACGAGGACCTTCCGGTGGTGCTGATGACGGCCTACGCCACCATCGAGACCGCGGTGGAGGCGATGCGCGAAGGCGCCTTCGACTACGTGACCAAGCCGTTCAGCGGTGACGAACTCATGATCGCGGTCGACCGGGCGATCGAGCACGGTCGGCTTCGGACGGAGAACCAGGTCCTGCGGGCCGCGGTCGCGCCGACGACGCCCGTCGCCGATGCGGGCGAGATGATCGGCGACGGTCCGGCGATGACCGAGGTCCGGGATCGGCTCGGCAGGATCGCGGACAGCCACGGCACCGTCCTGATCAACGGCGAGAGTGGAACCGGCAAGGAGGTCGCGGCCCGAGCGATCCATGCGGCGAGCCCCCGGCGCGACGCGCCGTTCCTCGCCATCAACTGTGCGGCGCTCTCCGCGAGCCTGCTCGAAAGCGAACTCTTCGGTCATGAGAAGGGGGCCTTCACCGGCGCGGATCGGCTTCGCAAGGGGCGTTTCGAACTCGCGGACGGGGGCACCCTGCTGCTCGACGAGATCAGTGAGATCCCGCCGGAGCTGCAGGCGAAGCTCCTCCGGGTGCTTCAGGAACGAAGCTTCGAGCGGGTGGGATCCAGCACCACGCAGACCGTCGACGTCCGGTTGATCGCGACGACCAACCGCGATCTCGCGGCCGAGGTCGATGCGGGGCGGTTCCGAGGCGACCTGTTCTTCCGGCTCAACGTGCTTCCGATCGAGATGCCGGCGTTGCGGGATCGCACCGAGGACATCGAATCGCTTTCGTCGCACTTCCTCCGAGCGGTCGCCGCCCGCGAGGGACGTGCGGCCAGATCGCTGGATCGGAACGCCGTTTCGGTGCTCGAGCGATATGGCTGGCCCGGCAACGTTCGCGAGCTTCAGAACATCTGCGAGCGGGCGTCGGTGCTGGCGACCACCGATGAGATCCCGGGTTCGCTGATCGCGCCCTGGCTCGCCGCGGGTGCGGAGCAGTCGACCGTGATCGGTGGGGTGCAGGCCGGGCTTTCGTCCTCGACCACCGAGGTCAAGGACGGTGATCACGCGATCGGGACCGCCCAGGCGTGGCTCGCCTGCGACGGTGAACTCACGCTCGCGGACATCGAGCGGGAGACGATCGTCGCGACCCTGCGTCGGAACGGCGGCCATCGGCAGCGTTCGGCGAAGGCGCTCGGCATCGGGGTCCGGACCCTCGGGCTGAAGCTCAAGAAGTGGAAGGAAGACCAGATCGTGGAGGCCGACCTTTGAGGGCGAAGAGCGCAAATTCAACTCGGCGACCCGCGCAGGATCGGCGTCTGCAGGCGAATTCTGCGCGACCCCATGGAGGTGATCGATGAGCAGTGGCGGCATCGACGGGTCGGGGGCGCTGCCGTATCTCGAGCGGTTGATGCAGTTCTCGTGGAAGCGGAATGAACTCCTTCAGGACAACATCTCGAACATCGACACCCCGGGCTATCGCACGCGCGATGTCCCCGTTTCCGAGTTTCAAGCGGCGATGCGGGCGGCCCGCGACCGGGAACGCTCGGGAATCGACATGGTCTCGCAGGGGGCGGGGGTGTTCGAGGACCGGGCGGGAATCCGCTTCTCGGACCGTTCCATCGAACTTCGGCCGGTGGCGCAGGGGGACAATCTGCTCTACCACGACGGGAACGACCGCAATCTGGAACAGCTCATGCAGGGGTTGACGGAGAACGCGATGACGTTCCGGTTCGCCAGCGAGCTCTTTCGGAAGTCCCATGACATTCTTCGAGCGGCGATTCGTGAACGACCCTGACTTCACAGGCATTGACTTCAGGACGATGGAGCATTCGGCATGAGCATCTACGGCGCATTCGACATCGCAGGTTCCGGTCTCCAGGCCCAACGGGTCCGGATGGACGCGGTCACGGCGAATCTCGCCAACCAGCGGACCCCGGAGTTCGAGGTGATGCAGGTCCGATTCGAGGCCGGCGACCCCGATTCCGGGAACCCCCTCGGCGTCCACGTGGCGGGGGTCGATCGGCTCCCCATGTTCAACCCGGTCAAGGATCCCGACAATCCCGCGGCCCGCGAAGACGGTTTCGTCTACTACCCGGCCGTGGACTACGCGACCGCGATGGTCGATGGGATCGAGGCGCTTCGAGCGTATGAAGCCAACATTCAGGCCGTGGAGGCCACCCGGTCGATGATCGATGCAGGTCTTCGCGTACTTGCGTGATGATCAGTTCCCCCTTTCAGGACTTCCGTCATGAGTGATCCGCTCGGACTCGTCTCGAACAACCCGACCCAGGGCATCGCCGCCCCCGGTGTGAAGGGGCTTGGTACGCCCGCCAACGGTCGAAGCGCCGTCGGTGGGGCCGACTTCAAGACCGATCTGATGAACCAGATCGCCGAAGTCGACCGGCTTCAGCAGAACGCTGAGCAGGTCAAGATCGATGCGGTGACGGGCGAGGCTTCCCTCGACCAGGTCATCGTCGCGACGGAGACGGCGGACACCGCCTTCCGGATGCTTCTCGCCGTGAGGAACAAGCTCGTCGATGCGTACGACGAGGTGAAGAACGTGCGGGTGTGACACACCCTTCGTCGGCCGGATTCCACTCCCGGCCGCCGAAAGGGAAACCGGTCCAGGGCGCTTGTCAGGATGACGAACGCGGCCTGGAGGCCGGGACAACCCGTGAAACACGACGGATGGCATGGAGGCCTCCCCCGTGGTGCAGCGATTTCGAGATTCAATCACCGAACTTTCTCGTCGACTCGGCGAGCTCGGGCCCTCGGCCCGCCTGCTCATCGGCTCGCTCGCGATCATCCTGGCGATGGGGTTCTTCCTCGTCTCCCAGTATGCCGCGGGGCCTTCGATGTCTCCCATCAAGGTGCGGATCGAGGACAAGGCCACGGCGATCTCCAAGGTCCGCGAGCTCGGCTACGAGGTCGAGGACGGCGGAACCGACGTGATCCTGGTCGACGTCCGCGAGAAGCGGTCGATCACCGAGATGCTGGAGAACGACGGCCTCGCCCCGACCATCGACGATGCGGCGGCGGCGGTGGGTTCCGGATCCTGGCAGGCCGAATCGGAGATGCAGGAGACCTGGCGACGTGCCCGGGTCGCGGAGGCCGAGAAGAACATCCGGATGATCGAGGGTGTCGACAGCGTCAACATCCTCGTGTCGACCGGCAAGCGGAAGGCCTTCGTGCTCGACGGGCCGGCGCCGAAAGCCAGCGTCAACGTCCGCATGAAGTCGCGGGAACTCGATCGATCCACCGCGGAGTCGATCGCCTTCATCGCGCTCGCGGTCGAGAACGATCTCGAACTCGACAACATCAGGGTGGTCGACGGCGGAAACGGCCGGACCTACACCTTCGGCGAGGATGGAAGCGGCACCGGCGGCGACTATCTCTCCAAGGTCCGGGACTTCGAGCGGGATGCGATCGCCCGGCTTTCGCGGGTCGTCCGCGTGGCGTTCCCGCGAGCGATGGTCAGCGTCAACGCCCAGATCCTCGTCGCGGACATCAGCGAGCAGAAGACCCAGATCGGCAAGCCGGTGAAGGCGGAGCGGTCGAAGCGGACCAACGAGTCCCGGACTCCCGCGGGCGCCGGCGCGGGTGGGTCACCCGGATTCCGATCGAACGCCGGCACCGCGCAGGCCCAGATGGGCGGCGTGGCGTCGATCAACGGCAATCCCGCGTCCGGCGTAGACGTCGCGACTCGCGAGACCGAGGAGATCGAGAACGTGGTCGGCGTCCCCGGCGTCCGGACCGACATCAGTCAGCGGGCGAATCATCCGGTGAAGGTCACCGCCGCGATCCTGCTCTCCGAGGCGGAGGTCAAGGCCGCGATCCGGGCGAACGCGGACGGCACCCTCGCGGACGGCGAGACCGCGGTCGAGGTCACCGCGGCGGAACTCGAGTTGGAGAAGACCCGGATCCGGACCGAGATCGTCGCCCTGCTCGAACCGCTGGTCGACAATTCGAGCCTGCGGGAGGGCGGCGTGGGCGAGGTGAAGGTCGCGATCATGCCCTTCGCCAGCGATTCCGCACTCCAGGCCGCCGACACGACGTCGGTGGTCGAGACGTTCGCGGGAATCACCGAAGGCGACTCCGGACGTGCCCTCAAGAACGCGGGACTCGTGGGACTGGCCCTCGCATCGCTCGCGATGATGTTCATGATGGTTCGCCGCTCGTCCGAGCCCGAGACGATGCCGACGGTCGATGAACTGGCCGGCGTGCCGCCGGTCCTCGAGGACGACGCCCAGGTCGTGGTCGGGGAGGCCGACGAGGTGACGCCCGCCCTGGTCGGCGTCGAACTCGACGACGAGGAACTGCGTCGAAAGCAGATGCTCGACCAGCTGAATGAACTGATCAAGAAGGAACCGACCGAAGTCGCGACCCTTCTTCGGCGATGGATGAGAACGGAAGGCTGATCACGATGCCGGAGAACGAACGCTCATGACGATCCGACCGGGACAGAAGCTCCCCGACGTCGCCGACGAACTCGACGGCGTGGTGAAGAGCGCGGTGCTGCTCCTGCTGCTCGATCCCGACGCGGCGGGCGCGATCCTTCGCGAACTGCCCACCGAGTCGGTGGAGGAGGTCACCCGCGCCCTCGCGTCGCTGGGCGACGTCCCTTCGCAGCTTGGCGAGGGGATCGTCAACGAGTTCTACGGACTCGCGATGGCCCAGGGCTGGGCGCGGGAGGGTGGGCTCGACTACGCCACCCGGCTCCTGAAGGATTCACTCGAGGGCGGCGTCGCGGATCGCGTGATCCAGCAGATCCAGACCCAGGTGCAGCGGACGCCCTTCGCGTTCCTGCAGAAGGCCGAGACCGAGAACCTGCTGACGTTCATCCAGGACGAGCATCCCCAGACCATCGCGCTCATCGTCAGCCACCTCCCGCACCACAAGGCCTCCGAGATCCTCGGCGGGCTCCCGGAGGAACGGCAGATCGAGGTCGTCCGCCGCGTCGCGAACATGGAGCAGACCAATCCCGAGGTGATCCGCGAGGTCGAGCGGGGGCTGGAGGCGCGGTTGAGCAACATGATCATGCACTCCACCGAACGCGTCGGCGGCGTCGACACCGTCGCGGAGATCCTCAACCTGTGCGATCGCAACACCGAGCGATCGATCATGGAAGGGGTGGAGACCGAGGATCCCGATCTGGTCGAGGAGATCCGCCGGCTCATGTTCGTCTTCGACGACATCAAGCTCGTCGACGACAAGGGCATCCAGCGGATGCTCAAGGAGATCGAGAACGACGAGCTCTGTCTCGCGTTGAAGATGGCGTCGCCGGAACTCACGGAGAAGATCCTCGGAAACATGTCCAGTCGGGCGTCCGAGATGATCAAGGACGACATGGAATTCATGGGGCCCGTCCGGGTGAGCGACGTCGAGACCGCGCAGCAGCGGATCGTCGACGTGGTCCGACGCCTCGAGGACGCCGGCGAGATCGTGATCGCGGGTCGTGGTGGTGGCGGCGACGTGGTCGTCTGATCCTGGAGATTCCCGTTGCCGATCGTCAAGAACGCACAAGCTCGCGAACTGCTGGGATCGGCGGTCGTCCTCGACCTCGCGGACGTGCGCCGGGAGGCCGTGGACATGGTCGCGTCGGCTCGGCTCGAAGCGGACGCGATCATCGACGCGGCCCGCGAGGAAGCGGCTCGCCTCACCGGTGACGCGGCCGAGGCCGGCCGTACCGAAGGGCTCGAGGCGGGGCTGGCGGAAGGCCGGAAGACCGGACTGGAAACGGGCCACGAACAGGGGCGGGCGGAGGCCATGGCGTCGATGGAGGAACGGTTGGAGGCGATCTCGACCGGCTGGAGCGCCTCCCTCGAGGCGTTCATCGCGGGCCGCGAGACGCTTCGCGAGGAGGCTCGTCGCGATCTGCTTCGACTCTCGATCGCGATCGCGGAACGGGTGCTGGGACGACTGCCCGCGCATGATCCGGGCCGGGTGGCCGAGCAGGCGGCGGCGGCGATCGACATGCTCGCGTCCGCGACCGGCATCCGCCTGCGGGTGCACCCCGAGGACCTCGAGATCGTGAAGTCCCATTTCGAGCAGGTCGTCGGGATCGCCGGCGCCGGTCAGGCCCACGATCTCGTCTTCGAGACCGACGACACGATCGTTCGTGGTGGCTGCGTGGCGGCGGCGGGGGACGGCGAGGTCGACGCGAGACTGGACGTCCAGATGTCGCGGATCGTCAAGGGCCTCTTTCCCGAACTGCTCGAATCGCCGTCGAGCACGCCGTCGAGCGGTGAGCCCGATGCGGACCGCGGTTCCTCCCCGACGACCGGGGAGGGCGACGAATGACGTTCCTCGACGCGGCCGTCGACACGGTCCGGGGCTTCGAGTCCCGCGCGATCGTGGGCACCGTCGACGCGGTTCGCGGCCTCACGGTCCTGGTCCGGCGTTTTCGGGTGCCGATCGGTTCGGTGGTCCGGATCGGCGGCGACGACCCGCGCCGTGAAGGCGTGCTCGGCGAGGTCGTCGGCTTCGACGAGACCCGCGCGATCGTGATGCTGCTCGGTGGCGCGACCGGAACCTCCCCGGGCGACCGGGTGCATCTCGAGCGGGTGAGTGATTCGATGATGGTGGGGGATGCGCTCCTCGGCCGGGTCATCGACGGACTCGGCCGCCCGATCGACGGCGGACCGCCGCCATCGGGATTGACGCCGCGACCGCTCTTTCCACCGATCCTCAATCCGATGGCCAGAGGCATGATCTCCGAGCCGCTCGGCACCGGTCTGCGGGTGCTCGATGGTCTCCTCACCATCGGCAAGGGCCAGCGGATCGGGATCTTCTCCGGCGCAGGCGTGGGCAAGAGCACGCTGCTTTCGGGGATCGCCCGCGGGACCAGCGCCGACGTGAACGTGATCGCCCTGGTCGGTGAACGTGGGCGAGAAGTCAAGGAATTCATCGTCGACGCGCTCGGCGGGGAGGGCCTGGCCCGCTCGGTCGTGGTCGTCGCCACGGGTGACGAGAGTCCGCTCCTCCGGGTCCGGGCGATGGCCGCCGCGATCACCGCCGCGGAACACTTCCGCGATGTCGGACTCGACGTGATGCTGATGGTCGACTCGGTGACCCGCTTCGCGCAGGCCCAGCGTCAGATCGGCCTCGCCGCGGGCGAACAACCCGCGACCAAGGGCTACACCCCGTCCGTGTTCTCGCTGCTCCCGCAGCTCCTCGAACGTGCGGGTGGGATCGAGGGAGGCGGCTCGATCACCGGCATCTACACCGTGCTGGTCGAAGGCGACGACATGAACGAACCGGTGGCCGACGCCGCCCGGGGAATCCTCGACGGTCACGTGGTGCTCAGCCGACGGCTCGCCTCCCGCGGCCACTTTCCCGCGATCGAACCCCTCGATTCGATCTCCCGGGTCGCGGATCAGGTGAGCGAACGGAACCACGAGGTCGCGCGGCGGCGGGTGATCGAACTGCTCGCGGCCTATCGCGAAAGCGAGGAGCTGATCAACATCGGCGCGTATGCGGCCGGCTCGAATCCGATGACCGACGTGGCGATCGCGCTTCGACCGCGGCTCGACGCCTTTCTCCGGCAGGACCGGGACGAACGATCCTCGTTCCCCGACACCTGCCGCGCGTTGTACGAACTCGCCGCCGAAAGCGAGCGGCTCCGACAGGCGGCGACCGCCGCCGGCGCATCCTGACCCGAGGTTCCTCCCTTCATGCCCAGGTTTCGATTCCAACTGCAGGCGGTGCTCGACGCCCGGCTTCGCGCCGAGCGCGAGGAACATCGCCGCGTGGCGGAAATGGAGACCGCGCGACGTCGACTGGAGGACGGACTCCGGCGGCGACAGTCACAGATCGGTGAAGCCAGATCCCAGCTTCGAGGTCGCCTCGAAGGCCGAATCGACGCGTCGAGTCTCCGTGGCCAGGCCAACGCGTCGCTCGCCGAGATGCGGGACGCCCAGCGGGTGGTGCTGGAGCTGGCGGGGATCCACCGCCGGCTCGAGACGCTCCGCGAGGGCCTTCGAGCGGCCTCCCGGGCGCGACGCGCCGTGGAGATTCTCAAGGAGCGTCGATTCGAGGCGTGGCGACGGGAACAGGATCGACGCGAACAGGCCGAACTCGATGAAATGGCGGTGATCCGCGGGTCCCGACGAACGGTGGAGTCCCTCTGATGCGAACGCTCTGGAACATGATCGCCTTCCTCGCCGTGGTGAACCTGCTCGCGATCGGACTCGCGATCGGCTGGCTCGGCTGGACCGAACGGCTCGATCAGGATCGACTCGACGAGGTGCGTGAACTCTTCCGGATCCCGACCGCGGAAGCCGCGCGACTGGTCAGCGAACGAGCCGCGCTCGACGCGCAGGCCGCGGAAGAGGCCATCGAACTCGAACGTTGGGGCCAGATGCCCTTCTCGACGGAGGGGGCGATCGACGCCCAGGAGCAGTACCGCGAACTGGAGCGTCTCGGGCAGGCCCGTCTGCAACGCCAGGCCGAGACCCTCAAGCGGGAGATCGATCAGCAGGCGCTGCAGTTCGACCGGCTGCGGGCCGCACGGTCCTCGGCGCTCGATGCGCGGGAAGCGAGGATCGCCACGATGGAGGCACGATCCCGCGATGCCGAATTCGTCCGACTGGTCGGGGACGTCACGGCCATCGAGATCGATGCGGCGATCGCGGTCGTAGAGGATTTTCTCTCGCGGGATGAAACGCTTCTGGTGGTCGACCTCCTTGCGGCGGTCGAGGAGGAGCGTCGGCAGGAGATCCTCGAAGGCTTCATCGAGCGGGGCAAGACCGCGATGGCAGGGGAATTGCTTCTGCAACTCCGAGATCGAACCGCGATCGATGCGGTGGATCCGGAGAACCCCGATGCAGGCGATGCCGATTCAACCCGCGATTCAGCCTCCAACGCCCCCGGAGGCGGATTCCAGGCCTGATACCCCGCCCTTCGCCGGAACGCTGGAGGACGCCTCGCGTTCCCTCGAAACGGCGCGAGTGGATGGCGATCGGCGCGAAACCGGCGCGAGCGAGTCCGCGGATCCTGCGCGACCATCGAACATCGAGGCCGCGGATCGAAACACCGAGGACGAGCGATCGACGTCGTCTTCGGGCGAATCCACCGACCGGACGCTCGGGGATGAGGACTCGGATCCATCGCCGGTCGAGTTGGAATCAGGATCGATTCCGAACCCGGGCGACCAGTCCGACCCCGTCGATGTCGTGGCGTCCGGCCCGGCGACGCTCGCGGGCAGGATCGATTCCACCTCCGTGCTCACGGCGGGCGGCGGTGGAGTCGGAGCTCCCGGTGAGACCGGATCGTCGCATCCGGGTGGAACCGACGGACAGGATCGCGGGATGGAAGCCGGACGGATCACGACGCCGGGCATGGGCGTCGCGGCGAAGGTCGGATCGAACACCGGTCTGCCCGATCCGTCGACCGCTTCGGGACAGGGCATGGCCGCCGCGACCAACCCGGCCGGCCCGATCAACCAGACCACCGCGACCGCAGCGGCCTCCGCGAGCGGTGCGGTCCGATCGACGACCGATCAACGAGCCGTGACCCGGACCGATTCGAACGGCGCGGCGGCAGCCACGACATCGGTCGGTGATGGAACGGGTGCGAAGGCGATTCCGGAAGGCATGCGGGTCCTGGATCCGGGGGCCACCGCCGCGATCGATCCGCGATCGCGGGGAGGGGTGAACGGGAAGCCGGAGCCGCGACCACCGGCCGGCACCGCCGTCGCCCGCGCCGCCGAAATGAACACCGAACTTCGAAACGCCCGTGCCGACGGGGACGCGAGCAACGGCGTCAGGTCGACGAATGTCCCGGGATCGACGGCCGTCGCCGCGGTCGGATCGATTTCGGCCACCGCCGGCGTCGCGGGGCCGAGCTCCACGGGGCCGGACGCGCAGTCCCTGCCGACCGGACCGGCGTCGGTTGCGCCGGTCGAGGCGAACGCGGAATCGGGACGCACCCTCGGAGGCGTCGCGCGAGGCCTTCAGGCGCTGACCTCCCAACGCGGCGGAACCCTCGTGATGCGACTGGATCCCGGAAATCTCGGCCAGGTCCGGATGGAGATGAGTCTCGATGCGGGTCGGGTGCAGGTGGTCCTCGCGGCCGCCGGAGACGCGGCACGCGGGTTGCTTCGAGAGAACCTGGGTGTGTTGCGACATGCCCTCGAGGATCGCGGCTTCGCGGTCGAGCGACTCACGGTCGAGTCGACGGCCCGAACCACCGCGGACTCGTCCGGGCCACGCGGGGATTCCCGCGGCGACGGGCAGGATGCCCGAAACGGCCAGGGATCGTCCGACCGGCAGGATGCCTCGGACGAACGAAGTCGGGGACGACGCGACGACGCGACGCACCGACGGTCGGAACGGAACCGGTCCGAATCGGACCGCTTCCAGGAGGTGCTCGCCGGTTCCGGCGGGACCTCGAACGAGTGAGTCACGGAGGTTTCTTCCATGAGTGCGATTCCATCGGCAGCATCGAGCGTGGCGGGCAACTCCGGCGCCAATCGATTCAACGAGATGTCCTCCGAGGACTTCATGCAGATCATCTTCACGGAACTGCAGCAGCAGGATCCGTTCGAGCCCAACGACTCCTCCGCGCTGCTCGACCAGTTGAACTCGATCCGTCAGATCGAATCCGACATCTCGATGACCGAGAAGCTCGAGAACATCGTCTTCCAGAACCAGCTCTCCTCCGCGGGCAACCTGCTCGGCAAGACCGTGCAGGGAATTCTGCCGACCGGTGATCGCACCGCGGGATCGGTGCTGTCCGTGCTTCGCGAGGGTGACTCCGTGTCGCTCGAACTGAGCAGCGGCTACCTCCTCCCGATGGACAACGTCGAGATCATCGTCGACCCCAGCACGCTCCCCTGATCCTCCTTCGATCCTCCTCCGATCCACTCCCGAGCCGCATCGGGCACCACCCGGAACATCCGCACGTGAACATCGATCCCCGACAACTTCTTCGACGACTCGAACCGGCGGTCCGACCCGCCGGGATCGGCTCGGCGGAGGGTCGGGCGTCGGTCGAGACCGCGGACTTCGACGATCTCCTCGCCCGCGCCGCCGACGGCGAGTTCGCGAGCGGTCGTTCGATCGACCAGGCCCGCCTCGAGGAGCCGGTCGAGGATCGGTTCGCCGAGCGTCTCGCCGGCATCGCCGACGCCGCGGAGGCCGCGGGCTACGAGCGGGTGCTCGTGATCGCCGAGGATCGACCGCTGCTGCTCGAGGTCGCGGAACGCCGGATCGACGGCGAGCTCGCGGCCGACGACGCCTCCTCCACGCCGCTGCTTCCCATCGACGCCGCGGTCCGGCTCGGCGGCGACGCCGAGGCCACACCGACCAGCGCCACCGGGCCGGTCGCCACCAGTCTTCCCACCGGGATCGTCGAGGCGCTTGAACACGCCTCCACCGGTCCGGAATCCGAATCCCCGTCCATCACACGCGACGACGCGGCCTGAGCCGCCGAGCGAGTCCAGGAGTCCGACATGGCATCCACCACCGCACTCTTCACCGGTCTTTCCGGTCTCACCAGCAACTCGCGTCGCCTCGACGTGATCGGCAACAACATCGCCAACGTCAACACGACGGCCTACAAGTCGAACCGCATGACGTTCGCGCCGACCTTCAGTCGGAACTTCTCGCTCGGCACGGCCCCCGGAGACGCGACCGGCGGAAGCAACCCGGGCCAGATCGGTCTCGGCGTGACCATCGGCGGCACCCAGCGCAACTTCACCAACGGTGCGATCGGGGTCACCGGCGTGGCCACCGACCTCGCGATCGAGGGTGACGGGTTCTTCATCGTGAACCAGGCGGGATCGCGGTACTTCACCCGGTCGGGCGGCTTCATCCGCAACCCCGAGAACGACCTGATGACCCAGTCCGGGGCGAAGGTCATGGGCTACGCGGTCGACGACCAGTTCAACATCGTCGAGGGCAACCTCGCGGAACTGAACATCCCGGTGGGCACGCTCACCCTCGCCGAGCAGACCAGCAACGTCATCTTCAACGGCAACCTGAACGCCTCGGGGGAGATCGCCACCACCGGTTCGGTGCACGAGACCCGAGCCTTCTACACGGATGCGGGTGGCACCACGCCGGTCGACGGCTCGACCCAGTTCGGAGCGCAGGACATCTACGTGAGCGACGGGGCGGGCGGCTTCACGCTCGCCTTCGAGGCGGCATCGGTGGTCGGCAGCACCATCACCATCGCCGGGGTCGAGAAGGGCGGCAAGGACCTCGGATCCGCCAGCTTCGAGATCACCAGCAACGCGACGACCTTCGGCGACTACATCGACTTCCTCGACGAGTACCTCGGCACCGACTCCACCGCGATCGGCAGCGTCAGCGACCTGGGCGGCTCGGTCACCATCGGGGTCGACGGATCCATCGTGATCACCGGCAACGAGGGAACGGTGCAGGATCTCGACATCGAGACCGGCGACATCACGATCGACACGCCGGGTTCCGGACTCGCCAATCCCCTGGTGATGTCCAAGATCTCCGATGCGGAGGGCGAGAGCGTCCGGACGAGCTTCGTGGTCTACGACTCGCTCGGCACGCCGCTCACCATCGATCTCTCCTTCGTGCTGCAGGGCACGCAGGCCTCCGGCGGCACGACCTGGGAGTTCGTCGCGGAGTCCAGCGACAACGACGCCGCCGACCGCCTCCTCGCCCTCGGTGAGGTCAGCTTCGACGCGAACGGTCGATTCGTCGGTGCCACCAACCAGAGCTTCTCGATCCAGCGGGCGAACGGCGCGGTCAACCCGCTCACCGTCAACATGGACTTCGACAGCGGCACCGACTCGGTGTCGAGCTTCACCGACAGCGCCAGCAACTTCGCGGCCGTCTACCAGGACGGATCGCCGATCGGCACCCTCGGCTCGTTCTCGATCGGCGAGGACGGGATGATCTCCGGTTCCTTCACCAACGGGCTCACCCGGACCATCGGTCAGGTCGCGCTCGCGAAGTTCTCCAATCCGGAGGGACTGGTCGAC
This sequence comes from Phycisphaerales bacterium, assembly GCA_029248335.1. Lineage (GTDB taxonomy): Bacteria > Planctomycetota > Phycisphaerae > Phycisphaerales > SM1A02 > UBA12014. Next base: position 35,869 of record JAQWJM010000026.1, on the reverse strand, counting down.
GTCGGCGACAACCTCTTCGGCGGCGGGCCCAACTCGGGCACGCCCCTGATCGCGACCGCCCGGGAGTTCGGCACCGGCCGGATCGTGGGCGGCGCGCTCGAACTCTCCAACGTGGATCTCTCTCAGGAGTTCATCGACATGATTCTCGCGTCGACCGGTTACTCGGCCGCAAGTCGAGTGATCACGACGACCGATGAACTGATGACGCAGCTTCTCGCCCTCGGTCGTTGACGATCGGGGAAGCGAGTCGCTCGATGAAGACGAGCCCACCGCGGTCGCGGGCGCCCGAGGGGACGCCTTCGGCCGCGGTTCGTCGTTCCGGGACGAGGGGTTCGACGACGGCTTCGACGACGGCTTCGAATAGCATGGAGTGACGATGAAGCGGAAACCCACGAGCAGACCCGGCAGTCGCGCTCCGCGGACGGGGGCGCCTGATCCGAATCTCCAGCGAGCCACCGAGCTCTTCCACGCCGGCCGCACGGTGGAGGCGGCCCGACTCGTGGACGCCGCGGTCGCCCGGAATCCGAAGGACCCGAACGCGCTTCGGATCAAGGCGTTGATCCTGCTGAAGGGTGGATTGATGCTCGACGCGCAGCGGATCCTCGATCGCGCCCACAAGGCCGACCCGCGGAATCCCATGATCCCACTCGATCAGGCGGTGATCCACAAGCTCGGTGGCCGGTACTCGGAGATGATCGCGTCCGCCCGCGAAGCGTGTCGTCGCATGCCCGGCAACCGTCGCGCTGAAGCGATGCTCGTGCAGGCCCTCGAGGGTGCCGGCGATCACGATCGAGCGATCGAGTTCGTCGAGCGGGCGATCTCGAAGCGGGGGCTCGATCCGGAGATGGGAGAGTCGTACGCGAACGTCCTCGAGCTCGCGGGACGTCGGGAGGACGCGCTGGTCGTCGCGGATCGTCTGTTGGACGCGTCGTCGACGCCGCCGCCGGTCCGCCGTCGACTGCTGCTCCATCGCGGCCGGATGCTCGAGAAACTGGGCCGGATCGACGAGGCGATGGACGCCTACGACGCCGCCCACGCGGTCCTTCCGGTGCCGTTCGATCCCGATGCCTGGGACCGGCGGCTCGACGAGATCATCGCCGCGACCGACCGGATCGAAGCCGGAACCGATCCGAGCACGGCGGAGGCGACCGAGGTTCCGGTGTTCATCGCGTCGCTCCCGCGGAGCGGAACGTCGCTGGTGGAGCGGATCATCGGCGTCCATCCCCAGGCGCACGGGGCGGGGGAGACCGGCCTCGTGGGCGACGTGCTTCGAGGATTTCGCGATCAGATCGACGGAAGCGGGGGCGACGGACTCGCCGGGGCGCCGCCCGACCTGCTCGAACGAATGCGTTCGGACTACCTGGAACGGCAGACCGCGTTGTTCGGCCGGTCGGATCGCATCGTGAACAAGCATCTTTCGAACTGGCAGCACCTTCCGGTCATCGGTCGGTGGTTCCCGCATGCCCGCATCATCACCCTCGATCGTGAACCCGGGGACGTGGCGATCTCGATCTACGGTCAGAATCTCGCGCACGATCGCATGCCCTGGACCACGCGTCTCGACTGGATCGGCCGGATGATCCGAAGCCAGGCCCGGTTCACGAACGCGATGCGCGAACGACTGCCGAACCCCTGGTTCGAAGTCGACTACACCGCACTGGTGACCGAGCCGGAGCCCCGGATCCGCGGACTGATCGAGTTTCTCGGGCTTCCCTGGGATCCTCGGTGCCTCGAGCCGCACCGCTCCGAGGAAGGGCGAGGCGGACGCCGCTTCATGCCGACGCTGTCGATGCACCAGGTTCGGCAGCCGATCGGTCGCGGTGGTCTCGACCGGGCGAAGGCGTTCGGGAATCGGATGGCGGCGTTCGAACGCGGACATGCCTCGGTCGAGGATTGACCGTCGGTGGGCCGGTCAGTCGCGGCGGGACTTGCGTCTCGGTGATCGCCCACGCTCGCTCGAATTTCCGCCACCTTCCTTGGGACCGCGGCCGGTCGCCTTGGGCTGCGATGTCGCGGCCCGTCCGATGGAGCCCGATGACGCGGGATTCCCCGGGTCAGGCCGAGCAGTCCCATCAGCCGGACCAGTCGCATCACCGTCGGCGAGTTTCGCGAAGATCATTCTTCCGCCCGCGGTCTGGAGTGAATTGGTGATCACCGCCTCGACGATGTCGCCGACCCGGCCGCCGCCATCCTGCACCACGACCATGCTGCCGTCCGGCAGATAGCCGACCGCCTGGGACGGTTCCTCACCGGCCTTGACGAGCTCGATCTCCATCGATTCGCCGGGAAGGGAGGCGGGCCGCAGGGAGCGGGCGATGTCGTTGATGTTGAGGACGGTCACGCCGTTGATCTCGGCGACCTTCCGCAGATTCAGGTCGGAGGTCAGGATCCGAAGGTCCTGACCGCGGGCCATCTCGACCAGCATCGCGTCGACGCCCACCCCGGGCGGTCGGGTTCCATCGATCGCGACGTCGAGAAACGGATTCTGCTGCATGTTCGTGACCACGTCGAGACCGCGACGCCCGCGGAGCCGTTTCTGTCGATCGTTGCTGTCGGACAGCCGCTGGAGTTCCTCCAGCACGAACTCGGCGATCAGGATCGGTGCATCGATGAAACCGGCTCGTCCGACGTCCTCGATGCGTCCGTCGACCAGCGAGGAGGTGTCGACCAGCAGCGGTCGGATCCCGCGGACCTGTCGGGCGAACTCGACGTAGGGGAGGACCACGCGGAAATCATCCTTGGTGGTCAGCACCACCGAGACGGACAGGTAGCAGAAGACCAGGGCGAGGGTCGCCTTCGAGACCCCGAGGTAGATGGAGGTGGTGCTCTCGATCCCGCCCATCGCGTTCGCGACCACGTCGATCAGAAAGCTCACCGCGACCGCGGCGAGCAGTCCGAAGCAGATCCCCAGGTAGACGCCGACCACCGAGGACAGCCGTTTGTTGGGCGTCATCACGTCGAGGACGATCACGATCGTCCCCACCGCGGCGCTGGCGAGCAGGACGCCGAGGAACGTCTGCAGCCGGAATTCGAGCGGGCCGGACTGCCGACCCGCGATGGTGAGCATCGAGATGGAGACGAGCAGCACGAGGAACAGCAGGCGGACCACGAGCAGCAGCAGCCGCTGCGAACGGAGCCGGCTCGAATCGAGGTCCGAGGGGGTCACGATCGGGGAGACGGGCGGAGAAATGGCGTCGTCGCGTTCCATCGTCCCGGATTCTACTTGGTCGACCGTCGCCTCCGGGCTTCGAAACCGGATTCGGGCTAGGATGTCGCATCGCGTCGCGGATCGCGGCGTGGAGGACGGTCGGGTCCGTCGGACGGACGGCTCGCCAACCTGGTCAGGGCTTGACGGCAGCAGCCATACGCGTCGTCGTTCGGGCCGTCGATCGCCTGGCCGTCCTCCACGCCGCCATCCCGCGTCGTCCGTCGCCTCTTTCGCCGTTCCGACGGCGTCTTTCCTCGGCCCCTCGACCCCCGGCGCTCGATGCCCGAAACCGCCACCGAAACCGTTCCCGGCTATCAGGTCCTCGCACGACGCTATCGATCCCGGAACTTCGGCGAAGTGGTCGGTCAGGAATCGATCGCGGAAACCCTGGAACGGGCGATCGAACGGGATCGCACCGCCCACGCCTATCTCTTCTGCGGAACCCGCGGCGTCGGCAAGACCTCGATGGCGCGGATCTTCGCCCGGGCCCTCAACGCCACCGGATCCGAGGGCGAAGGCAAGGCCGTCGAGGACGCGATCCTTCGGGGCGAGGACATGGACGTCGTGGAGATCGACGGTGCGAGCAACAACGGCGTCCAGGACGCCCGCGACCTGATCGCCAACGCGAGCATCCGACCGGCCCGCTCGCCGTTCAAGATCTACATCATCGACGAGGTCCACATGCTCTCGAACGCGGCGTTCAACGCCCTGCTCAAGACCATGGAGGAACCGCCGTCGCACGTGAAGTTCATCCTGTGCACGACCGAACCGCACAAGGTCCTGCCGACCATCCAGAGCCGCTGTCAGCGATTCGACTTCCGGCCGATCTCGATCCCGAGGATCGCGGCGCACCTCGCCGACGTCCTCGCCCGGGAGTCGATCGAAGCCGACGAGGCGGTGGTGCTTCGCGTCGCGAGGCTCGCCAACGGATCGATGCGGGACGGACTCAGCATCCTGGAGCGGATCGTCGCGGCGGCGGACGGCCGGCTCGACGCCGAACTGCTGGAACGGGTGCTCGGCGTGCCGCCGGAGGACATCGTCCGGGACGTGGTGGCGGCGATCGGCGGGGGCGACCTCGCGGGCACGCTTCGCGCCATGGCCACGTTGCTGGGAGAGGGACTCGCCCCCGAGCGGGCCCTCGACGGCATCGCCGAGCGGTTCCGACTCCTGCTGTCCGCGGGGGTCTGTGGCGCGGATCCCGAGATCCTCGGCACCGGTCCCGACGAGGCCGCCGCCCTCGTCGAGGAGGCCGCGAACTTCGAGCCGGAACAACTGGTGCACATGATCGCGTTGTGCGATGCCGCGAGCGCCCGGGTCCGGGTGAGCGCCTCGCCGCGTGCGATCCTCGATGCGGCCGTCGCCCGCATGGCGATGTCGGAACGATTCGCTCGGGCCGCCTCGTTGCTGGCGGGGGACGCCATCGCATCGACGCCGACGAAAAAAAAAAGGCTGACCGCCACTGACGCACCCCCGGCCGCGAAGGCGTCGACCGGGTTGACGCCCGCGACGACGCCGGCTTCCGGTCGCGCGGCGGAAGACGCCGGGAAGACCGCGAATTCCAGAGCGGCTGAAACGGTTCGAAAGACCGAGTCGCCCGCGACGACCGAGACGTCTCAGAAAGGCGAGACGTCTCAGAAAGCCGAGACGGCCCGGCAAGCCGGGAAGCCGAGCAAGACCAACGAGCCTGCGGCAGCCCCTGAGGCAACGCCTGAGACGGCCGTGACGAAACCGGTCGTGGCCGATCCGGACGCGTCCGCGGGGACGCCGGTGGACCTCGGCGGCGAGTCGGCGGGCCCGTGGGCTCGACTGGAGGCCGCCGCGACCACCCCCCGGCACCGTGCCATGCTCGCGGACTTCGAGTTCGACCGACTGGAAGGCGGCCATCTCCGACTCCGCCGCCGGGACGACGCCTCGCCGGGGGTCGACTGGACGGTGTCCCATCCGGAACCGCTGGTGCGGCTGGCCTCGGAGGCGCTCGGTCGGCGGATCCGGGTCGAGTTCGTCGGCGCCACGGCGTCGAGCACCACGCGGTCGCCGGTCGTCGACGAGGACGTCGAGTCGCACCCGCTGGTCGTGGACGCGATGGAACTGTTCGACGCCCACGTCGTGCAGGTCAGGAGGATCGAGGGTTCCCCGAAGGTCGAGGAACCGGTCACCAAGCCAGTGAAGGAAGACTGATGTTCGATGCACTCAAGGGAATGGCCGGACTCGGCGGGATCATGAAGGACCTGCCCCGGATCAAGGAACGGTTCGAGCAGGTCCGCGCCGAGCTCGCCGACATGACGGTCGAGGCGCAGGTCGGTGGGGGCGCGGTCACCGCGGTCGCCGACGGCAAGATGCGGATCCGTTCGGTCGACGTCGATCCGGTGATGCTCGCGATCCTCGTCAAGGAGGGCGACGAGGCCGATCGAGGCATGGCCGAAGACCTCATCGCCAGTGCGGTGAATGCGGCGCTCGAACGCGCCCAGGAGATGATCGCGGATCATCTCAAGGCGGCGGCGTCCGAGATGAACATCCCGCTCCCCCCCGGTGGCCTGCCGGGGCTCATGTGATCCACGGTTCGCGAGGAGGTCGGTGCCCATGACCGCGTACCCCGAAAGCGTCTCGAATCTCATCGATGAATTCGCGCGGCTCCCCGGCATCGGCCGGCGGAGCGCGGAGAGGCTCGCGTTCTTCGTGCTGAAGAGTTCGAGCGACGAGGCGCTCGGGCTCGCCCGGTCGATCGCCCGGGTGAAGGAATCGGTCCGGCACTGTTCGATCTGCTGGAATCTCGCCGACGTCGACCCGTGCCCGATCTGCAGCGATCCCGAGCGTGACGCATCGGTGGTGCTGGTCGTCGAGCAGCCGCGCGATCTGATCAGTCTGGAGCAGACCGGCATGCATGCCGGCGTGTACCACGTCCTGCTCGGACGGCTCGATCCGCTCGACGGCGTGGGACCGGACGGTCTGACCGTCGACGATCTGATCACCCGGCTCCGGACGCCGGAGCGGAACGCCCGCGGAATCCCGGTCCGGGAGATCGTCCTCGGGCTCAATCCCGACATGGAGGGGGACACCACCTCGCTCCACGTCGCGGAGGAGGCGAGGCGACTCGGGATCTCGACCACCCGGCTCGCCCGGGGGCTGCCGTCGGGGTCCCAGATCGAATATGCCAGCCGGGCGGTGCTCGCGGATGCGATCACCGAGCGGCGGCCGATCGACTGATTCCAACCCCGAATCCGGGCCGAGAAGGCGGATCCCGAAACGGATCCCCTTCGCCGGGGTTCTCGTTCGGAGATCGTTCTCTCCGCCGGCGATACCATGAACGCGGATGGTTCAACCCGGAGCGGCCCGCGATGGTCGGGCGTCGAAGGATCGACGCCCCGCGGCGCCAACAGGCACGACGCCGAGGGAGCGCGTCTCCGTTCCGGAAGACCCCGCCATGACCACGATGCGATTCGACACGCGTCAGCAGATGAAGCTCGGTCAGCAGATGAAGCTGGCCCCGAGGATGATCCAGTCGATGGAGATCCTCCAGTTGCCGCTTGCGGCGCTGCAGGAGCGCATCGAACAGGAACTCGAGAAGAACGTCGCGCTCGAACTCGTCGAGCCGGGTGACGGCGCCGCCGCCGATCGCGAACCCGGCGGTGACGTCGCGGAGACGGAACGCGAGTTCATCGCCGGCGAGGCGGGCGAGGACTTCGGGCGTCTCGCGGATCTCGAGAACCGATACCGGGAGGTCTGGGACGGCGACGACTACGGTGCGCGACGGGCCGCCACCACCGGCGATCGCGATCGCAAGATGGACGCGATGGCGAACACCGCGGGACGCGGGCTCGGACTCGCCGCACAGCTCGAGGCGCAGTGGCGGTTCGTGGATGCGGTCGAGAACGTCGCGGCCGCGGGCCGACGACTCATCGAGTACGTCGACGACGACGGACTTCTGGAGACCGATCTCGACACGATCCTCGAACAGGGGACCGAGCTCGGCATCGAGGACTGGTCGGTCGAACTGCTCGACCGCACGCTCGACCGGATGCAGCGGATCCTCGATCCACCGGGTCTGATGGCGAGGTCGAAGCAGGAGTCGTTGCTTCTCCAGATCGATGCGATCGTCGAGCAGGAAGGCGACGAGGACGGCGCGTGGACCGACGCGGCGGTGCTGGTGGGCGAGCACTTCGAGGATCTGGTGGAGAACCGGCTGCCGAAGATCGCCAAGGATGCGGAGATGCCGCTCGAACGCGTGCAGACCGCGAAGGAACTGATGCGACGACTGACGCTCTGGCCGGGGCGGGAGCTGGTCAACCCCGACGCGGGCATCGTCGTGCCGGACGTCCTCGTCGAGTACGAGCCCGAATCCGACACCTACGTCGCGGCGCTCGCCGACGGCGTGGTGCCGCCGCTGCGGATCAATCCCCAGGTCGAGGGGATGAAGGGCGACCGGAAACTCGAGAAGAAGGACCGCGGCTTCATCGACGACGCGATTCGCGACGCGACCTGGCTCATCGACGCGGTCAACCAGCGGACGAACACGCTGCTCCGCGTGGTGCGGGTGGTCCTCTCGAGGCAGCGGGACTTCTTCGATCACGGTCCGCAGTTCCTGAAGCCGCTGCCGATGACCGAGGTGGCGGACCAGCTCGGGGTGCACGTCGCGACGGTGAGTCGCGCGGTCAGCGAGAAGTGGATGCAGACGCCGCGGGGGATGTTCCCGCTTCGTCGCTTCTTCTCCGGCGGTCGGGAATCGGACGCGGGTGACGATCGCAGCTGGGAGGCGATCAAGGAGATGCTTCGCGAGATCGTCGACGCCGAGGACAAGGCGAAGCCGTTGAGCGATCAGAAACTCGCCGACGCACTGGCGGAACGAGGCGTCGAGATCGCTCGGCGGACCGTGGTCAAGTACCGCGAACAGCTCGGCATTCCGCCCGCTCGACGACGCAAGATCCACGCCTGAATCCTCCGCATGGCACCCGTCCGAGGGGTCTGCGGGGGCTTTTCGTCTTCGGACGCGTGGTTTCTTCGACCGGCGTGACCCCGGACGTAGACTGGAGACATGTCGACGCCACCGACATCGATCGAACGATCCACCCTTCGCGAACGCCTTCGAGGCATGGCGATGATCTGGCTCGTCCTGTTCGCCGGCGTCGTGCCGGTCGCGGAGGCGGTGACCGCGGGCGATGCCGACGACGACGCGCCCGGAACGGACTTCGTGTTCTGGGGCACGCCGTACTACGCATCCGATCCCTGTGTTCGCGGCACCATCGTCCAGTTGTCGATGGGGATCCTGCACGCCGCGGCGGTCCTCGACGGCGGCGACGTCGTCTGCTGGGGAGGCAACTTCTTCGGCGAATCGAACGTCCCGTCGGACGTCGGTTCAGGGCCGTCCCGGATCCCGGCGGTCCAGGTGTCGGCGGGTGAAGGTCACACCGCGGCGGTGCTTGCGGACGGCTCGGTGCGATGCTGGGGCGAGAACGAGTACGGCGAGTGCTCCGTCCCGCCGTGGTTGGGTTCCCCCGGACATCCCGTGCGATCGGTTCATGCCGCGGTCTACAGCACCACGGCGTTGATGATGGACGGATCGGTCGTCTGCTGGGGCAATCCGGCGGCCGCGGACTGCGATCCCGCCTCGGTGATCCCCGAGACCGGTGTTCAGCGACTGAGCGTCGGCAACACCCACACCATCGGCCTGATGGACGATGGATCGATCCGCTGCTGGGGCGACGACTTCCACGGTCAGTGCGACGTCCCGAAGGGGATCGGCGATCGCGGCCATCGGGTCATCGCCATCGCCACCGGTTTCTCGCACTCGGTCGTCGTCCTCGAAGACGGATCGGTCCGCTGCTGGGGCGACGACACGTTCGGACAGATCTCCATTCCATCCGGCACCGGGACACCAACGCGTCCGGCGGTCGCGGTGGCCGCCGGCCAGGCGCACACCGTGCTCCTTCACGAGGACGGAAGCGTCGCCTGCTGGGGAATGAACTCCGCCGGGCAGAGCGACGTTCCGCCTTCGATCGCGGATCCCCGGCGGAATCCGGTTCGTCCGCTGATCGACGTGGTGGCGCGGGGACTCGGCTCGGGTGCGATCCGGACACCCGGTGTCCCGTGCACCGGCGACCTCGATCGGGACGCCCGGGTCGACGGCGTCGATCTCGGACTGATCCTGCTCGACTGGGGGGGCGACGGATGCCGTTCGGATCTCGACGAGGACGGTCTGGTCGGCCCCGGGGATCTCGGCCTCCTGTTGTCCTACTGGGGGCGGTGCGGTTCCTGAAACCCGCCCCGAGGGCGATCAACGGGCCCGCGAACGGGTCGTAATCGGTAGAATGTCCGCCCATGTCTTACATCTGGCACGACGGAAAAATGGTTCCGAAGGACGAGGCGATGATCTCGGTCTTCGATCACGGCCTGCTCTACGGCGACGGCTGCTTCGAGGGGATCCGCGCCTACGGCGGCAGGATCCTCAAGTTGAAGACGCACCTTGCGCGGATGTTCGAGTCCGCCGCCCTCATCCACCTGAAACCCGCCTACGACCTCGAGGAGATCGAGGACGCGATCCGCGCGACCGTCGACGCCAACGGCATTCAGGACGGGTACATCCGGCTCGTCTTCACCCGCGGCGTCGGCACGCTGGGACTGCATCCCTTCCGCTGCCCGACACCGGGCACGTTCATCATCGCCGACCGGATCCAGCTCTATCCCGAGGAACTCTACGAGGAGGGGATGAAGGTGGTCGTCGCCAAGCGCCCCCGCATCCCGATCGAGTGCCTCGACCCTCGGATCAAGAGCCTGAACTACCTCAACAACATCCTCGCGAAGGTCGAGGCGATCGAGGCGGGCGTGCTCGAGGCGATCATGCTGAACACCGATGGGCAGGTCGCGGAGTGCACCGGCGACAACATCTTCGCGGTGAAGGGTGATCGCATCTTCACGCCGTCGACCAGCACCGGGATCCTTCACGGGGTCACGCGTCGGTTCGTGATGCGGGAGATCGCACCGGCCTGCGGCTTCGAGGTCGAAGAAGACGTCTTCGGAATCGAGACGCTGCTGGAGGCCGATGAAGTGTTCCTGACCGGGACCGCGGCCGAGGTGATCGGCGTCTCGCGGATCGATGATTCGGTGATCGGAACCGGCCGCATGGGTGAAGTCACCCGGCGACTGGTGGCGGAGTTCCGACGACGCATCGCCGAGGGGTGTCCCGAGGACTGAGCCCGGCGACGGTGGCTCGCCTTCCGCTCGGGGTCATGGTCCGGGTCTGCCATCGGCAGGTCGCGCAGACAGATCCGCCCGCCGATGGAGGTGCCCCATGCGTTGCAAGAAATGCGACTACCCGCTCTGGAACCTGTCGCCCGGCGCCTGTCCCGAATGCGGGGACGCGTTCCGTCCGGGAGACTTCGAGTTCAAGATCGGCGAGGTCCGCTTCTGTTGTCCGCACTGCGACCAGGCCTACTACGGCGATACCGACGAGGGCCTGCTCGATCCGGCGTCGTTCGAGTGTGTCGGTTGCAAGGCCTCGATCGAGCAGGACGAGTGCATCATCCGGCCGCTCGAGGGCGATGATGCGATCGAGTCGACGGTGGCGCCGTGGTTCGACAACACCCGTGGCCTCTTCAAGCGGACGATCTACACCGCGGGCTGGGCGATGGTCCGCCCCGGTGATCTGGCCCGGGGGATTCCCCGGAATTCCGGTCCGGGTGCCGGACTCGTCTTCCTGCTGCTGATCAACGTCCTGTCGCTGGTGGTCGGATTCCTGCCGATCCTCTTCGTCATCATGGCCGTTCCGCTCTGGACCGGAGGTCTGAACGCCGTCGGCGGGCCGGGGTTCGGCATGGCCGCAGGCGTCATCTCCGTCTTCGGCGGTCTGGCGCTCGCCGCGAGCGTGTTCGGCGTACTGCTCATCGCATTGATCGGTCACCTCATCCTTCGGCTCACCGGGCCCGTCCAGGATGGGCTCGGGCGGACGGTGTCCCTCGCCTGCTTCGGCTCCGGACCCGTGCTCATCGTCGCGATTCCGTGCCTCGGCCCCTATTGCGGGAGCCAGGTGAGCGGTATCTGGGCGATCGTCTCGACCATTCTGCTCATCGCCGCGGGCCAGCGCGTCGGAGGCGGGCGGGCGACGCTCGCGGTCCTCACCGTGCCGATCCTCGCGATTCTCGCGTTCATCGGTCTGGTCGCGTTGAACGCCGTCGTTTCGACGAACGCGAGGATCCCCCCTGGCATCGGCCCGAGGGTGAACGGTCCGACGCCCGCGCCCGCGACGGCGACGGCGACGGCGACGCAGACGCCGACGGCGACGGCGACGGCGATGGAGGGTTCGTCGTGGGTGGTCGCGGAAGGTGTTCTGAAGATCGTGCAGGATCTTCTCCCCGAGATCTCATCCGCGACGGCGACGGCGACGCTGGACGTGAAACTGCCCGAGCGGCTTCGTGCGGATGGTCTTGGAGACCTGATCCCCGAGCCTTTCACGGCCATCACCACGCCCGGAGCCGGATGGATCACCTGGTACGCCGGCGATCTCTGGTTGACCGCGATTCCCGGGGCGCCCCGCGGTGGCCCGTCGAAGTGCGTGATCGGAATCCGACCGAACGCCGACGAGTCCGATCGAGTCACGATGATGACGATCTCCGGCCCGGACAGCAGCATCGTCAAGGTCGACGCCGCGGCGTTCCGCGACAGGCTGAACGAGCGGCTCGCCTTCCTGGGGCTGGTGGTGGAGGATCCGATCCCGGCCGCATTGGTCGACCGTTGGCTGGCCGGCACGTCGCCACCGGCGGGCTCCGCCGGTGCAGCGCCGCCCGAGGCTCCGGCCGACGGTGGTGCCTGAGCGGGCCGGTGCCGGAGCGTCCTGACCGCTCCGTCACCTTCGTCAGTCACCCTTGACGGTGAGGTCGACGATCGCGGAGGCGTCTCCGGTGGTCGTGCCGAAGTGGGAGCCGCAGCCGGCGCCGTCCTCGCTCGCTTCCGTCTGCTTGTGCAGCGAGGTCGCCCGATACTTCGACCAGTCCTCGACGTCGAGGTCCGGACCGTTCGGCGCGAAGTGGGATTCGAGCACCCGGTAGTGATTGTCCCGCTGGGCGGGTACGAAGCCCGCGTCTCGAATCAGGCGGCAGATCATCGGTTCGTTGAGGCAGTGGGCGGTTCCGGCGGAGGACACCACGTTCTCCTCCATCATCACCGAGCCCATGTCGTTCGCACCGAAGCGGAGACCGACCTGCCCGATGTGCGGGCCCATGGTCACCCAGCTCGATCCGATCGACCAGATGTTGTCGAGGTAGAGGCGGCTCAGCGCCTGCGTGCGAAGGTAGGTCGTTGCGCCCGCGAGCCGGAGTCGTCGTCCGAATTCCGGGTGGAGTTCCTTGTCACCGGAACCGTCGAGCAGGCCGACGACGTCGCCCGGGAACGGCGCATCGGGATCGTCGCCCTCGACGTCCCCCCAGGCCTTGAGGCGGCCAAGCGGCGTGTTGTCCGGCTGGAAGGGCCAGGAGATGAAGGCGTGGTATCGCCCGCCACCGTCCGCGGCGAAGTCGCGGATCGCGTCGTCCTGCCAACGGCGGACGAGTTCCATGTGGTGGATGCGGTCCCCGACGCCTTCGATGTGTCCGAACATCATCGTGGCGGAGGTGTTCAGTCCGAACTCGTGGGCGACCCGCATCACGGTCAGCCACGCTTCGGCGGTGCACTTGCCGAGACCGATCTTTCGACGGACGGCGTCCGCGAAGATCTCGCCGCCGCCACCGGGGATCGAGTCGAGGCCCGCCGCCACCAGCGGCGCCAGCACGGTTCGGAGCTTGTCCGCGAGCGTGTCGCCGGCGGGATCGAAGAAGTTCACGAACTCGATGAACTCGGGTGGGCTGAACGCGTGGACGTGGAGATCGGGGAACTCCGCCTTGATGCGGCGGAGCAGTTCGACGTACCACTCGAGGGGGAGTTCGGGATTCATCCCGCCCTGCATCAGGATCTGGGTGCCGCCGATCGCGACGACCTCCCGGATCTTCTGCAGCAGTTCCTCGTACTCGAGGGTGTAGGCGTCGTCGTCGCCCTGATCACGCCGAAAGGCACAGAAGGTGCACTTCGCGGTGCAGACGTTCGTGTAGTTGATGTTCCGGTCGATCACGTAGGTCCGGATCGAGTCGCCGTGGATCGTCCGGCATCGTCGGTCCGCGAGTCGGCCGAGATCGGCGATCGGCATGCGGTGCCAGGCGTCCAGCGCCTGCTCGGCCGACAGCCGGGCCTCGCCGGCGACCAGCGCGTCCTGGAATCCCGGATCAAGCGGGTCGGCCTTCGGATCGATGGATGGCGTCTTGGATCGGGCGGGTTCGGGAGTGATCATCGGCGGATTCCTGCGGATGACGCGGCGGTGGGGGGCCGGTCCGACTTCGATCGATGCTAGCGAGGTTCTTCGCCGTCGGTGTGCGACGGCTCGAATCGGCGTTTCAGACCTTGATTCTGGTCCAGCCACCGTGGAGGAAGCGGGCGAGGAAGAACATTCCCCGGATCACGATTTCGCCCATCAGGCCCATCCAGATTCCGGCCAGCCCGAGTTCAAAGTGGATTCCCAGCAGCCAGCAGGCCGGAAGCCGGATCCCGTAGCTGGAGCAGGTGGTGATCAGCAGCGTCCACCGGGTGTCGCCCACCCCGCGAAGCCCCTGACGGAGGACCATGGTCAGGGCGAAGAAGGCCTGGGTCGTCCCGCAGATGAACAGCAGGCGGGGGACCTCGGCGAGATGGACCGGTTGGTCGCTGATGATCGAGGTCAGGGTCCGGCCGAAGAGCATGAACACCACGCCCATCGTCGACATCATGATCACGCCGATGATCGTGCAGGCGATCAACGCCCGCCGGGCCATGCCGGGATTCCCGGCGCCGAGATACTGACCGGCGAGGGCGCCGGCCGCGGTCCCCATCGCGAAACCGGGCAGGAAGCTGAAGGCCTCCCACTGGACGGTGATGATGTGGGCGCCGACGAGTCCGCCCGCGTCGGCGAGATCACCGGACGCCGTGGCCCGGGCCGCGATTCGACCGATGAATCCGACCACGACGAGACTGACCGCCCACATCGCGATGCCCTCGAAGAAGGTCGGGATGCCGACCTTGACGACCCGCATCATGATCGACCGTTCGGGACGCAGTCGCGGGAGTTCGAGCCGAAGGTCCTTCACGCCCCGGAACAGCACCGCGAGGGTGATGAGGCCACCCACCGCCCAGCTCGTCGCGGTGCCGGCGGCGATGCCCGTCACGCCCCATTCGAGCGGATCCACGCCGCCGGGATTGGGGATCTCGAGGCCCGCGACTTCGAGCGAGACTCCGGAGAGCAGCCAGGAGGAGATCACGTTCACCACGTTCACCGCGGCGGCGATCAGGCTGGGCTTCAGGGTCTCACCCGCGCCGAAGAGGCACATCGATCCGACCATCATCACGCCGCAGAGCGGCATGCCCAGCGACATGGTCCGGACGTAGTCGACGGCGTGACGACTCGCCTCGGGCGTCAGATCGGTGAGCGCCGCGAGCGGCGTGACGGCGAACCACATCACCACCCCGACCAGCGTCGACCACACCACGCCGAGGACGATGGTGGTGCCGAGTCCGCGGGATGCCAGATCCCCGTCGCCGGCACCCATCGCGCGAGCGATGAGCGCCTGGCCACCGAGGCCCACGCCGCCGAGGGCGATCGACACGAACCAGCCGACGAACGAACCGATGCCGACGCCGTCCATCGCCGCGACCACGATCGCTTCGGGCAGTCCGCCGGCGAGCATCTTGTCCACCAGTCCGACCAGGGCGGTCAGGGTCTGCTGCAACAGGACCGGAATCGCGAGGATGCCGATCGCCGACCACATCGAGCGGCCTGCGAGCCGGCCGGAGCGGATCACGCCCTCCTCGATCCCGTCCGCCTCCTCCTCCTGCATGGTGAGGATCGGATTCATCGGATCGTCCGGCGAAAGTCCGGCGTCACCGACGCCGCGACCCCGGGGCGTCTCGTCGTCGATCGATTCGTGGTGGTGGTCGTCGCGGTCGGTCAAGGACCTTCGCCGACGTTCTCGTAGGTTCGATTCGGGTCGCCCTGGGTCTTCTCGACGCCGTCCTTCGTCCCGTCGTCCCCGTACGTCTCCCCGCCGCCTTCATCGAGTCCGCGGGGCACGCCCGGCTTCTCGAATTCGACCGGTGACCAGAACGCGAGTTTCTCGAAGAACGTGACCGGACGCTGGAAGGTCGGGTAGAGGAACGTCTCGACGTCGGCGAAGGCCGAGTCGGTCGAGTCGTACCACGACAGCCACGCGGGGGCGTCGACACCGAAGTCCCGACCGGTCAGGATCCGAAGGCTGTCGGCCGCGGCGAGGTTGAGGGCGAGGCTTCGATCCTCGAGCGCGAGGGCCAGGGCCTGGAACGCGGAATCGGTCGGATACTGGCCGAGCGCGATCGCCAGTTCGATCCGGATCGCTTCGTCCTCGGTCTCGTCGATGAGCCGTCGCCAGATCCGATCCTCGATGGAGGGTTCGTGGAGCCGCTGGAGCGCGATCGCCGCCTCGAGACGGACCTGCAGGTAGTCGTTCCCGAGTTGATCCGAGATCACGACCGCATCCTCGGGCGCGCCCCAGCGGCCGAGGGCGCGGATGCCCGAGGCTCGGACCAGCGGATCGGTGCTCTCGGTCGCGAGGACCCGGTAGAGGTCGACGTAGGTTCGGTCACCGCCGAAGGTCGCGTTCGAAAGAAGGATCACGCCTTTGCGCTGCAGGCCCGGATTGTTGAAGTCGGATGCCCACACCGCCGCCTGGAAGGGGCTCGGTGGCGAGAACTTCTCGGTGAAGTCGTTGATGTCCTCGTTGAGTGCGTCGCAGCCGAGCAGACCGGTCGCGAGCCAGAGCGCGGCCAGCACCGGACGGGTCCGGGTGGCGAGCGATGGCCGGGATTGATCTCGACGACGTGGGATCACAATGCGAAGTATACGTCCGTTTCGTGGTCTTCCGGGGGGATCAGGGACGTTCCGGGGTCAGTCCGGCTCGATTCCGGAGTCCGGCGAGAAGTTCGTTCGCCTCCTCCGCCATCCGGGTGTTCGGATAGTCCTCGACCAGGCGCTCCCCGAGTTCGACCGCGGTCCTCCATTCGCGTGCATTGATCGCATCGCGGAAGCGGACGCCGCATCGCTCCCGATGGGCGGCGACGATCGGCTGGGCGACGTCGAGCACGCGGGTGCTTTCACGTCCGACGAGGTGCCGGTCGAGATCGCGAAGAAGCGTCATCGCCTCGTCGATCCGTCCGGTCGCGTGCGCCTCCCGCATCCGCGTCTCGACTTCGGCCGCATGCCGGAGTCGGGCCGCCAGGATCTGCTCGGGCAGGCTCGCGATCGACGGGGCGTCGGGAAAAAGCCGTTCGAGTCGATGCTGGACACCCGCGGCGGCGTCCCAGTCGCCGGCGGCCAGCAGCCGCGCGATGTGCCGCGTGCCTTCACCGATTCGTCGTTCGACCTCCTCGCGGCGGCTGGAGTCGATGCGGGTTCGAAGCGTCTCGGCCTCCTCTCGGCGGCCGAACTGGTTGCCGAGCTCGTCGACCATCCGCAACGCCGCGTCGAAGTCACCCGACGCGATGTCCTGCTCGACGAGCATTCGAAGCAGTTCGAGCTCTCGATCCCGGTAGACCAGCCGCTTGGCCTGGTCGGAGAGCATCGAATGCTCCTCGATGCGGCCGAGGATCGCCTCGGTGGAATCGTCGGTGGGGGTGTCGCGGCCTCCGAGGAGCGTCGCGAGGCCGATCGCGAGCAGCGAGACCAGTCCGCCGGCGACCGCACCGGCGAGGACCGGTGCGGACCACGCGGCGTCGGGCTTCAGGAAGGCGAGCGTCCCCAGCAGCACCGCGACGAAGACCGCGGCGGCGAACCACGGAAGCCCGCGCCGCATCGAAGCGTCGTGGGACGCCTTCACGAGCCCGGTACCGGGTTGCCGTCACCCCGGGTCCGGGGGACGAGGCAGATGAATTCGACCGGTTCGGAGCCGGTGTTGCGGAACTGATGCGTCTGATCCGCCTCGACGTACATGACGTCGCCGGGATGGAACCCGACGGTCTCGTTGCCGTGATCGGCTTCGCCCTCGCCCGCGAGCACGATCACCTGGTGTTCGTAGTCGTGGGCGTGCTTCGGCGTGTGGCCGCCGGGCTGGACGACGAAGTGTCGCATCGAGAAGTTGGGCATGTCGTCGGCGGCGCCGAGGAGCACGCGCATGGCGACGTCCTTGACGCCGTCGAGTTCGACCGCGGTGGTCTCGGAGGAATCGATTCGAGTGCGGATCATTCCGGTGGACTCCGGTTCGGGTGAAGGGGGTGAGTCGGTTCGCGACTTCCCGTACTGTAGTGGGCATGACCGACCAGACTCCGATGGACCCCGTGCTCGCGATCATCCCGCTGGGCGACTACCAGACCAACGGGTTCGTGGTGGCCGACGACACCGATCCGGACCGTTGCTGGATCGTCGACTGCGGCCAGCGTCCGACGCCCCTGCTCGAGGCGGTCGAGGCCTCGGGGCGGACCCCCGCGGGCATCGTGCTCACGCACTGCCACCACGATCACATCGCCGGTATCGACGAAGCGTTGACCCGCTTCGGTCCGATGCCGATCCGCTGCCACGCCGCGGAGGCGGCGTGGAACGGCGACCCGATGCTCAACCTCTCCGCGTTTCTCGGCGCGCCGGCCACCGCGACGCCGCCCGACGGCGTCTTCGGCGAGGAGGATCCGTGTCCGCTCGGACCGAACTGGCGGATCCTGCATCTCCCGGGACACAGCCCGGGCTCCTGCGGGTTCCTGCATGAACCGACGAGGACCCTGATCGCAGGTGACACCCTGTTCGAGGGGTCGATCGGCCGGATCGACTTTCCGACTTCCGATCCCGAGGCGATGCGTGGATCATTGCGTCGAATCCTCGCGCTCGACGACGCGACGAGGGTGCTTCCCGGGCACGGCGGTGAGACCACGGTGGGGCGGGAGCGGGCGGGGAATCCCTTCGTTCAGGGCGGTGAACCTCGATTCTGAACGCTCACCGTCGGTATTCCAAACGGGTTTTCGGGAGTTGAGAGGGGTTTTTCGATCGAAGTTGGCGGCTCGTCCATTGGATTTCGGCGACGAGCGGCTAGGTTGGTGCTGTTCGCTCCCTTCCCAACGCCCGCCGCACCGGAGTCCCAAGCATGAAATCAGCCCTCCTCGCCGCCGTGACTGCGCCATCGCTGTTGTTCGGATCGATTGCCTTCGGTCAGAGCTCCGCGGAGTTCGAGGTCATCGAAGGTTCGACCGCGGGCCTCACCCTCACGGTCACCATCGACACCTCGATCGGCACCAGTTCGGACGTGGACTCGACCGTACAGCAGGTCACCGGTTTCGCCCGGGCCAACTTCGACCCGGCGATCCCGCCGTTTCTGGCGATGGAGCTCCCGGAGCTCGAGTTCAACCTCGGCACGGGGGACGTGAGCTACGACCTCTTCTGTCTCCCGATCTTCGGCTGCCAGACGCTGGAAATCACCGTCTCCGACTTCATCATCCGGCTCGGCAAGGGTGGGGTCTCGGCGCCGTTCGAGGGCGACACGGCGTTCTTCCCCGATGCGCCGTTCGTCTCGAGCTTCAACTACAACGTCACCGGCGACCTCGTGAACATCGAGGGCTCGAACGTGGTCCCCGACTTCTACAGTTTCGGCGCCGACGTCATTCCGTTGAAGGGGAACGATCTGCTCATGGACAACCTCCTGCTGCAGACGTTTTCCTTCGAGTTGGATCCGGCGGACCTTCCAGTCGGTGTCAACAACGTCACGATCGAGGCGCAAGTCGATCTTTCGGGGACGATGCTGTTCGGGACGCTGGAGTCCGCGTGCTCGCCCGGCGACTTCAACTGCGACGGGTGCGTCGACGGCGGAGATCTGGGCATCCTGCTCGCGGCCTGGGGCACGCCCGGTTCCGACCTTTCGGGCGACGGCTCGACCGACGGTGCCGATCTCGGCATCTTCCTTTCACTCTGGGGCTGCTGAACCCCGACTTCGACGCGATTTTCGATCCAACGAAACGCCGCCCCGTCGCCTGCGACGGGGCGGCGTTTCGTCGGATCGGTCCACGAGACACACGATGCACGGGTCCGGAAGGACGGCGGCGGAGGACCTGAGGGTGCTAGCATCCCCTCCGATGTCGACCAACCAACCCATCGTGCTCCGCCTCGGCCACAGCCCCGACCCCGACGACGCCTTCATGTGGTGGCCGCTCTTCGGCATCGACGGCGAGCCGCCGGCGATCGCCTCGCCCCGGTTTCAATTCGAACAGGTCGAGATCGACATCGAAGCGGCCAATCGCCGGGCCGAAGCCGGCGACGACCTGCTGGAGATCACCGCCCTGAGCTGCGGCCAGTTCCCCCGGGTCGCGGATCGGTACGCGATCACGGCCTGCGGATCGTCGATGGGCGAGGGCTACGGCCCGAAGCTGGTCGCCGCGACCGACCTGTCCTGGGACGAATTCGCGGCGAGCCGACCGCGGATCGCGACACCCGGGCGTCGGACCACGGCGGCCCTGACCCTCGGCCTGCGGATGGCGGGCGTGGAGCATGAACAGGTCGAGACGCCGTTCGAAGAGGTCGGCGATCGCGTCCTCGCGGGCGAGGTCGATGCCGGTGTGGTCATCCACGAGGGTCAGCTCACCTTCGCGGACGACGGGCTCCATCTGCTGGAGGATCTCGGCGCCTGGTGGGGGCGAAGGACGAACGGCCCGCTTCCGCTCGGTCTCAACGTGGTCCGGCGTGATCTCGAGACGACGCACGGCGCCGGCACCCTCGAGGAGATCGCGGGCCTGCTCGAACGCAGCATCGCCCACGCCCTCGAGCATCGGACCCGATCGGTCGAGTACGCGATGGGGTTCGGCCGTGGCATCGATCACGAGACCGCGGATCGGTTCATCGAGCTCTATGTGAATCGGTTGACGGTCGACGCCGGGGCCCGCGGGCTCGAGGCGGTTCAGCGGCTTTTCGCCGAGGCGACCGACGCCGGCCTCGTTCCGGCCGTCGATTCCATCGAGTTCGTCCGGGGCGGGGCGACGGCGACCGGCGGCTGAGGCGGTATACTCGCGCGAGTCCGCCGTACCGGCTCCTGCTTCGCGATCCGTCGCGTCGCACCGTCACGACTCGAACGGAACACCCATGTCCATGCAGATGCCCGAGACCGAGCGGGGTTACGTTCCACCCTCCGTTCGCCAGTTCAGCGTGTTCCTCGACAATCGCGTGGGCAAGATGCTGGAGCTCCTCGAAATGCTGGAGGCGGCGCCGGACGTGCACGTCCGGGCGACCTGCGTCCTCGACTCCAGCGACCACGCGGTGGTCAGGCTGGTCTGCGACAACGCCGACGGAGCGCGGTTCGCCCTTCGCCAGAACGACTTCACGTTCTCCGAACTGGACATCCTGGTGTTCGAGCTGGTCACCGACGGCTCGCTGCGGGAGGCGCTTCGCTTCCTGCTGGCCGCGGAAGTGAACATCGCATTCACCTATCCGATCAACCGGACCGGTGACGGGCCGCCCGCGATGGCGATCGCGGTGGACGACCACACGTTCGCGGGGCAGATCCTGCTTCGCAAGGGCTTCAGTCTGCTGGGCGAGACCGAGCTCACCTGAGCCGGCCGTCTAGTCCTCGGACGGCTCGACCCTGACCACGCCACCCGTGCCGACGTCGTATCGATACAACGCATCAGGTTCCTCCTCGCGACATCGCTTGTGCGCGCCGTCGCAGAAGGGGAACTTCTCGGTCAGTCCGCATGCGCAGACGAACACCGGCTTCTCCTGCGGTTCGATCTTGATCGGACCGGTTCCTTCGATACGGACGAGGCGAGCCATGGGAGACCTTTCACCGGAATGGTGGGGGTTGGAAAAGGCCGGAATCTTCGGGCCTAGGGGAGATCGATCTTGGTGCCGGCGGGGGGGACGCTCGGCGGCAGCATCGTGGTGGCCTTGTACTCGCGGTCGGGTCGGGAGATGGTGGTGACGGCGGTGAGTTCGTCGTCGCGGCGGATCCGCTGGAGGACCTCCATGCCGTCGATCACCCGGCCGAAGACCGTGTATTCCCGGTTGAGCGACTCGGTCGGTTCGAGCACCACGTAGAACTGGGAGCTCGAGGTGTTGGGGATGGACGAGCCGGGGACGGTCGGATTCGGCGCCTTCGCCATCGCGAGGGCGCCCGCGAAGTGGAGACGCTTGTCGTCGCGACCGGACTCGTCGGGGATCTTGGCCCCGCGTCCGCCGGTTCCGGGTTCTCCAGCGGTGCCGGGACGCGAGTTCGGGTCGCCGCCCTGGACCACGAAGTTCGGCTCCACGCGGTGGAACCGGGTGCCGTTGTAGAAGCCCTGCTCGGAGAGTTCGATGAAGTTGGCGACGGTGTTGGGCGCCTGCTCCTCGAAGAGCATGACGGTGACCGGGCCGCGGCTGGTGACGAGCTGCATCACCGGCGCCGTACCGGCCGCGTCCTCGGCGGCTCGGGCCGCCACCTCGTCCTCCCAGAGGGCCAGCCAACGCTGGCTCATGCTCCGGTAGCGGTTGGCTTCGGTTCGGATGCCGGGCTTCGCGAGGCCCGCTTCGGGGATCGCATCGATCGCGTCGATGGCCGCCTGGAACTCGTTCCGCGACATCCTCGACCGGGCGTCGATGATCGCGATCCCGGGGGTCTCGGCGAGGTCGTAGGGGCGGCTTCGAGCCATGGCGCCGGCCTCGTCGTACCGATTCTCCGCGAGTCGCATCTTCGCCCAGGCCAGCCAGACGGCATCCGAGTCGGTGAGCTGCGCGAGCATCTCGTAGTCGCGTTCGACCCGCTCGGTGCGATCCAGCCAGGTCGACACGCTGATGTCCATCGCGAGGGCGCGACGGTCGTCGGGATTGGCGGCGATGAAGACGTCGAGGCGTTCCAGGAGTCCGGCGAGGGCGGTTCGCTCGGCCGGGCCGATCCGCCGCTTCGACGACATGTACTTGCGGAGCTGGGTGTAGTCGGACTTCAGTCCGTCCCAGTCCTCCGCCCCGGCGGCGAACGCGGGGATCGCGGTGGCGAGCACGAGGGCGAGGACGATGAATCGAATCTTCATGCGGGGTTCCCAGAGGCGAGGTGCGGGGTCAGGCCAGCACTGTACAGGCGGTGCGCGGAGTCTCCCAGACCTTCACGCCATGAAGTCGGCAATCGCCCGGAAGGGCGGCCACCGGATCCCGGAGCAGATCCACGCAGCGGGCCGCGATGTTCTCGACGCTCGGCACTCGATCCCGGAAGTCCTCGAGGTCGAGATTCAGATGCTTGTGGTCGAAGCGGTCGATCACCACGTCGTCCACGACCTCGTCGAGGACCAGGATCGAGACGGGGGCGTCTCCGTTCGTGCTCACCTGCACCTCG
Source organism: Phycisphaerales bacterium (assembly GCA_029248335.1). Taxonomy (GTDB): domain Bacteria; phylum Planctomycetota; class Phycisphaerae; order Phycisphaerales; family SM1A02; genus UBA12014. Next base: position 13,315 of record JAQWJM010000026.1, on the reverse strand, counting down.
ACCTCGTAATTGTGGCCGTGACCGTTGGGATTGCTGCACTTCCCGAACATGGCGGCGTTCGCCTCGTCGTCCAGCTCGGCGAGGTGGAGTCGGTGGGAGGCGGAGAATTCATAACGACGTTGGACGAGAATCATGGACATGTCTCCTGAATCTACCCGCCAGCGGGTGTCGCGTTCCATGCTGACCTCGATCGCATCGAAGGTCGGCCCGTCGCCACCGCTCGCGGTCTCGAGAATGGTTCGAGCGACTTCGGATGCGGAAAGGTCGCGTTGGCGATGTGCCTCGAGCAGGACGGGCAGGGCTCGCGTGCGAACGGCGGCATCGAGCTTGTCGATGCCCACCAGATAGCCGGTTCGTGGGTCCGGAACGCCCCTGACCTCCACCGTCGCCTCCCACGAGGCGCCGGCGACCAGGTTCATCGAAGGCCACCCCGCATGGGTGTTGCCGCGCGGTGAGGCGAGGGCGTCCGCGGGTGGGAGTTCACGGGTGAGTGAGAATCGGATGGTTCGAGTGAGGATGACCACGATTGGAATCGACTCCAGCGTCGGCGTTCGTGTTCCGGCATCTCAGGGCGGGACGGGGCACCGTCGATCGACTTCGAAGACGGTCCGAGATGCGAACGAGTGTCAAGATGGGTAGTTTGAGTGCTGTCCTCGACCGCCTTGGGAGCGGCGGAAGGGGGGAAAATTCCGGTTTACGCGAAGCGACACGTTGCCAATGAACCGATGCATGCTAGCATTCGTCTGTCGCACGACCGATCCCTTTGGATTCGCGAGCGACTCAATTTCGCCCCCGGAAGGGCTCGGTTCGAGGCTTGCCTCAGCCGGGCCTTTTTTTTCATCGCCGGTTTCCTCCGGGGCGATCCGAGAGACGTCGAGGTGCGGCGTTCTTCCGCATCAACCATCAGCGTTGAAATGAAGCGACCCGACGGGCGGGCCCCGCCGGATCGATTTTCGGAGTACTCATGATCAACCTCGCTCCTCGAGTCCCGTGTCACTGGTGTCGAGTCTCGCGCCTCCCGGTCTTCCTGCTCCTTTCAGCGGTCGTCGCCTGCGGGCCTCGGGATCGGAGCGGATCGAGTCCGGCGGAGGCACCGGGGGAGTTCGACACGACCGCTGACGCCGTCGATCCGCCATCGGTCGACGCGGTGAGCGTCGATCCGGAACCTCGGACCGCCGCGATTCCGACCCCCGACGAGACGCCGAAGACCCTCGCGCCGCCGCCCGCGCCGCGGATCATCGAGCTCGAGGGTGGCGTGCGGACCTGGGTGGACGCGGGCCGGGTCGAGTTTCCCGGCGAGATCACCCTCGAGACCGGCTGGCTCGAGGTCGCGGTGTGTCGGCGATCGACCCGGGAGCACGAGTCGATCGTGGTCGCCGACGTCGTCCCCTCCGTGGTGCACGCCGCACTGCTGCTCGCCGGCTTCGAACCCGGCGTGCCCGCGACGTGGGACGAGGCCACGAACTCGCCGATTCCGCCGCGAGGGCCTCTGGTGACGATCGAACTCCGGTTCGGCCCGGACGGACCGGACGGGCCGGACGCTCGGGAGGTCCGTCTCGAATCGATGATCGAGGATGCCCGGGCTCGAGCGCTTCCGAAATGGGTCTTCGCCGGTTCGCTCCTTCGATCGAATCCACCCTCGATGGGGGACGGCGAGTACTTCCTCGCGGACTACGCGGGGACGTTCGTCGGACTCACCACCTTCGGCGACGAGGTCATCGCGGCCGAAGAGGTCCGCTCGCCGGAGACTGGTGTCGATCCTCCGGTCTGGCGGATTCGCGAGGGTTCGGTCCCACCCGTGGGTACCGAGGTCACCGTGGTGGTTCGACGGCCCGATCCTGATTCGGAATGACGGCGGTGTCGAGCCGCTGGGCCGCGCACAACGCGATGGCCAATGCGTCGGCCACATCCGGCGGTTCCGGCGTGGTGGTCAGTCCACACCGGGTCATGATGGCCGACTGCATCCGCGTCTTGTCGGCGCTGCCGTCCCCGGTCAGGGCCTTCTTGACCTGCGCGGGCGGATGTTCCACCACTTCGACGCCGTGCTGGGCGGCGGCGAGCAGGATCACGCCTCGGGCATGACCCATCCGGACGCCGGTCGCGGCGCGTTCCGGATGGGAGAACACCGACTCCACCGAGACGAGTCCGGGTCGAAGTTCGGTGATCACGTCGGTGAGATCGGTGTGGAGTTGATGGAGCCGGTGGGGGAGGCTTCCGTCCGGCGGGATCCGGATGACCCCGGCCTCGATCACCGTGACGCGGGGCCCTTCCGCCAGCACCAGGCCGTAGCCGGTGATTCGAAGTCCGGGATCGATGCCGAGTATTCGCACGGTCGCTCCGTATCTCGATGGCTCGGTCGGATGTTCCGGCGGAACCGTTCGTCGGCACTCAGCCGCCCGCGGTGGCGCGGTCGGTCGCGACCAGCCCGTCCTCGAGGGTGACGACCCGCTGGCAGTGGTCGGCGATCTTCGGATCGTGGGTGACCATGATGATGGTCATGCCCTCGGTGTGCAGTTGCCGGAAGATGTTCAGGATCGCGTCGCCGGTCGCGGTGTCGAGGTTGCCGGTGGGTTCGTCGGCCATGATGATCGCGGGGTCGGTCACCAGCGAACGGGCGATGGCGACACGCTGCTGCTGGCCGCCGGAGAGTTCGCTCGGCCGGTGGCCAAGTCGGTCCTCGAGTCCGACCAGGCTCAGTCGTTCGACGGCCCGGGCGCGACGCTCCGCCCTCGGAACGCCCTGATAGAAGAGCGGAACCTCGACGTTCTCGACGATCGTGAGTTCGCTCACGAGGTTGAACGCCTGGAAGACGAATCCGATGCGGCGGCCGCGGACGCGACTGAGCGCGGTGTCGTCGAGACCGGAGACGTCGATGCCGTCGAGCAGGTATCGCCCGGAGGAGGGGCGATCGAGGCAGCCGAGGAGATTCATCAGCGTGCTCTTGCCGCTGCCGCTCGCCCCCATGATCGCGCAGTACTCCCCGGAGGGGATCACCAGATCGATGCCCCGGAGCGCCTCGACGAGAATGGACCCGTCCGGCTTGTAGTAGTGCTTGGTGAGTCCTTCGAGGACCGCGGTCGGCGGCGGCGTCGAAGCGACGTCCTGCGAAACGGAGATGGTGCTGGGATTCGTCACGTTTCGATGGTAGCACGCCGACGGGGGGCCTCGACGCGGCGCCGGACCGCAGGGCGGTAGACTCCACCAGTCGGATCACATCTCGCTCCGGAGCCCGTCATCGTGTCCGAGTCCGATCCAACCGCGAATCACCATGCTCCCGCCACCTCCGGATCGGTCCAGGTCACCAGACGGATCTTCGCGGATCAGCTCACGCCGGTGCTGGCGTATCGACGACTGGTCGCGCCCGACGATCGGGCGGCACCGAGTTTTCTCTTCGAATCGGTCGAGCAGGGCGGCGGCGTCGGCCGGTATTCCCTGATCGGGGTGCGTCCGAGCCTCGAAGTGATCGCCCGGGCCTCGACGCTCGAGATCGTCCGACACGCGGCGAGCGGATCGACGGTGGAGGATCGCTCGGGAACCGACCCCTTCGACCTGCTTCGGACGCTGTCGGCCGCCGCGGCCCCGGTGCGGCCGGTCGGTGCGGCCCCGCCCGAGGATGCGTTCCGTTCGGGATTCGTCGGTTTCGCAGGCTACGACACCGCCCGATGGGCGGAACCGGGCAAGCTGGACTTCGCGTCCGCACCGGTCGACGACCGCGGCCTTCCGGATCTCCACATGGGTCTGTACGGGCGGGTGCTGGTCTTCGACCACGTCGCGAAGACGGTCTTCGTGATCGCGACGGAGTCGATCGAGGATCACGGCGATCAGGCCTCCGCGACGATCGCGGCGGAGACCGCGGCCGATGCGCTGGTCGAAGCGATGCTCGACGACGCGGTTCGACTGGAGCCCGGTCGCATCGACCTCGATCTGGATCAACCGCCCGAACCGCCGACCGACTCCAGCATGTCGCGTCCCGATTTCGAAGCCGCGGTCGAGCGGGCCCGGGAGTACATTCGCGCCGGCGATGCATTCCAGGTCGTCCTCAGCCAGCGGTTCGAGCGAACGACGCGAGCGGACCCCTTCGACCTGTACCGCGCGCTTCGGATCGTCAATCCGTCCCCGTACCAGATCTATCTGCAGGCCCGGGGCTGCATGCTGGTCGCCGCGAGTCCCGAGATCCTGTGTCGCGTCCGCGATGGAGACGTCGTGAACCGACCGCTCGCGGGAACCCGTCGGCGTGGCCGCGACGACGCGGAGGATCGGGCGCTCGAGGCGGAACTGCTCGCGGACGACAAGGAGCGGGCGGAGCACGTGATGCTGGTCGATCTCGGTCGCAACGATCTCGGCAAGGTCTGCGAGGCGGGCTCGATCGAGCTGGAGCGGGTGATGGAGGTCGAACGCTACAGCCACGTGATGCACATCGGCTCGGTGGTGACCGGCCGGCTCCGCCCCGGCGTCGATGCATTGGACGCCCTTCGCGCGACGTTGCCGGTGGGCACGGTGAGTGGAGCGCCGAAGGTGCGGGCGATGCAGATCATCGACGAACTCGAACCCGTCCGGCGTGGCCCGTACGCGGGCGGCATCGGCGCCCTCGATCTCGATGGAAATCTCGACGTCGCGATCGCGCTTCGAACGATGGTCGTTCCGTTCGCATCCGGCGGCGACTCGTGGTCGGTGCATCTCCAGGCGGGGGCGGGTGTCGTGCTGGATTCCTCGCCCGCGGCGGAGTGGGAGGAGACGGTGGCGAAGGCCGCCGCCCTCGGACGTGCGATCGATCTCGCCGAGGACGCCTTCCACGGTCGTTGATTCACGGCTTCTCGAGGTCATCCCGGACCGGGGGACGTTCGGGTTCGAGCGGCAGCGGATCGGGTGAAGGAGTCGTCCGAAAGCGGTCGGCGAGGGGGCGCGGTTCCCGGTCGGACTGGTCCGCGTGTGCCTCGATCAGGTCGGTGATCAGCACCGACTCCACCCGTCCGAGTCCGTCCCGGGCGGCGAAGACCGCGAGCAGGGACATCACGACCCCGACCGCGAGACCGATCACGATGAGGATGCCGGCGATGTCCGGATTCGGACGGGCGATCCACACGATGATGAACGCGGTCGTGGAAAGACCGGCCAGGCATCCCGCGATGAAGCCGATCCGGGCGAGCAGGTCGGGGAGTCTCAACTGCCAGCCCTCGAAGATGCGTCTCAGGCTGAAGTTCGTCATCGACACCGAGATGGTCGCCATGAGCGCGTACGCGACCAGCGTGGGAAACGAAGCGAGGCCGGGAAGCAGACCGATGACCGAGGCGAGGTAGGCGACGGCGACGCAGGTCTCCAGCAGTGCGAGGCGAAGAAGAAGCCTGCCGAAGCCGTCCGGTTCGATGGCGCGAAGCGGACTTCTCCGCCAGCGGGCTCGCAGGGCGACCAGTCGTCCGACGGGGCCGAAGACCGAGATCACGCCCAGTGCCGGTCCCGCGCACCCCGGAAACATGAGCCCGGACATCGGGATGAGGGCGAGATACTGACATGCCGCCACCACCTGGAGTCCGGAATCCCGATGGTCCGGTCGACCGCCGTCGACGGCCGATCTCGCGGGAGGTTCGGGCACGATGGTGCCGCATTCGGGGCATCGCCCGCCGACGGCGATGCCGCGAAGGTCGTAGTCGCAGGATTCGCACCGAGCCGGAGTCTGGCTCGGGGTCTGCATCCGGCTCCATCCACGCTGGGTCAATGTGAGATGCTCCTGGACGTGAATCCGTTCCGGTGTCTGATAAGAATCCAAACGCGCCCGACCGTGCGAACTTTCCGGCTTCGGTAGGGTATGAAAAAGGGGTCTCGGACTCCCGGATTGGACCGGAGCCGATTCCGGCTCGATGAAGACCCGGAGAGGCTCAGGGGCGGTGAACGCCGCCCGGCTCGCCGACCAAGTGGATACAGACCAGCACTCGAGGATTTCAAGCATGTTCGATCGACGCCCCGCCTCCTTCCGATTCCTGACCGCCGGTCTCGTGCTCGCGGTCGCCGCGTCGTCGACCGCCCTCGGACAGGATCCGCCAGCCGTCCCCGAGACGGTCGAAGCCTGGCGAGCGAGTCTCTGGGAGGCCGCGATCGATGGCGATGCCGCCGCGGTGGAATCCCACCTCGCTGCGCTGCCGGCCGATGCCGACGACGCGTCGCGGAAGGAACTCGTGGCCGCGCTCGCGGCCCGGGACGGACACGACGCGAAATCCGACGACGACCGCGACGCCGGGCGTCGCGAGGCGATGGAAGAACTCGAGGCGAAGCTCTCGGAGGACGACGTCACGGGGGCGCTCACCGCGGCCGTCCGGCTTCAGACGCTTTCCGACGACTGGAACGCGGTGCTCGAAGCGGAGGAGATCGAGGCGTTGGTGAAGCAGGCGGAGGCCGTGGAGGCCCTTGCCCAGACCGAGCGGGACTGGCTGCGGGTCCAGGAGATCCTCTTCCGCCTGCGGACGCTTCACGAGGACACCGACCGCAAGGCCGAATACGCGGACTACGAGGCGAGGCTCGAAGAAGTCAATCGTCGCATCGGACTGCTTGCCAGGTACGCGCCCCGCGCGCTGTACGAGCTTCGAGCCCGGAACATGGCGAGGCTCGAACCCGAGACGGAGTTCCCCGAGTTCAACGAGGCGTTCGCGGAGGACTGGAAGGAAGCGTTGAACGGGATCTCGGAGCGGATGGTCCGGGCGTCGCTCCGAACCGCCGCCAGCGAGCACGTCTCGAACTGCGGCTGGAAGCCGCTGCTGGATGGAGGGCTCGAGGCGGTCGAGATCTTCTCGACCACCGACCAGCTCGCCGAGAACTTCGACGGTCTGGCCGACGAGGCGCAGGTCAAGGCCTGGCGGTCCGTGGTCAAGGCGGCGCGGGCGTCGCTCGCCGAACAGCCGGCGGCCAACGTCTCGCGGCAGGACTACCACCGGATCATGCGGACATTGCTCGAGGGCAATCGCGATTCCATCGAGGTTCCGGACGAAGTGATCCTCCGGGAGTTCGCGGAGGGCGCGACCTACCGACTCGAAGACGCCTATTCCGACCAGTACACGCAGGTGATCTGGCCCGAGCAGCTCCGGCGGTTCCAGCAGCAGGTCCAGGGCGACTTCGTCGGCGTGGGCGTGATGATCCGCCACGACGACAAGCGGGAGATCATGATCGTCAACCCGCTCGAGGGATCACCGGCCTCGCGGGGCGGCGTGCTCGAGAACGACCGCATCATCGCGGTCGACGGGATTCCGACCACGGGTTGGAGCCTCACCCGCGCCGTGGATGAGATCACCGGGCCCGAGGGCGAGGAGGTTCTCCTGTCGCTGCGGCGTGACGGCGAAGAACAGCCGCTCGACGTCCCGCTGGTCCGGAACCGGATCAAGATCCGCTCGGTCAACGGCTGGTTCAAGAAGTCCCTCGACGAGGACGGCACCCCGAGCTGGGACTGGTTCATCGATCCCGATGACGGCATCGGGTACATCCGCCTGACCTCCTTCAACGACGACAGCTTCAACGACTTCCTCGTCGCGGTGGACGAGATGCGGGCCACCCGCGATCTGCGGGGCCTGATTCTCGATCTCCGGTTCAACCCCGGCGGTCTGCTGGACAGTGCGATCCGATTCTCGAACCTGTTCGTGGACGATGGAGAGATCGTCTCCTGCGAGGACCGGGATGGAATCACGGTCTGGAGTCGTCCTGCGACGCCGCAGATGGCATTCCTCAAGGGACTGCCGCTGGTGGTCCTCGTGAACCAGGGATCGGCGAGCGCGAGCGAGATCGTCTCCGGGTGCCTCGATGTGCACGAGGCGGCGGTCGTGATCGGCGAGCGGACCTTCGGCAAGGGAAGCGTCCAGTCCCTCCACGACGTCTCGGATCGAACCGGCCAGGCGGCCCTCAAGCTGACGACGCAGTACTACGCCCTGCCTCCCGTTCCCGGCGAGGAGCGTGGTCGGCTGGTGCACAAGACGCAGGGGGACGACGACTGGGGGGTGAATCCGGACATCACGGTGTCGATGACCCCCGAACAGAACCAGCAGGCGTACGAACTCCGAAGATCGGCCGACCTGATCGCGGATTGGGATGCCGAGCGGAATCCGGAGGATCGCCCGGACCCGATGCCGTTGATCGAGGACGGGATCGACGCGCAGCTAGAAACGGCGCTTCTCCTGCTCCGAGCGAGACTTCTGGAATCCGCGGACGAGGACAAGGTCGCGTCGAACTGAGGTCACCGGCTCGACAGGGGCTCTCCCTGGCACTGGAACCGGCGTTCCAATGCAAGCCGGGCTGATTCGCAGATGGAATCCGGACACCGCCGCCCGGAATCCTCGATCCGAAAGCGGTTCGATTCGAGGTTGCCGCGGGCTCTCGGGCCCGCCATAATCAGGAATTCGCGGGACCGTCAGCGTCCCGTCGTCCGTCCCCGACTCCGCCCGGAGAAAATGGATGTCCTCCGTGACCGACCCTGCTCGTACCGCCACCGGCGGCCGACTTTCGTTGGCCGATCGCACCTCCGCGACTCCCGAACAACTGCATGAGTGGCTTCGTCAGATGCTGCTGATCCGCGAGTTCGAGGTTCGGACGATGCAGGCGTATCAGGACAAGAAGATCGGTGGCTTCTGCCACATCTACATCGGCCAGGAGGCCGTCGCGGTGGGCTGCACCGCCGCGGTCCGCCACGCCGACCCGATCGTGACCGCGTACCGCGATCACGGCCACGCGCTCGCCCGGGGCATGCACCCGAAGTACTGCATGGCCGAGATGTTCGGTCGCATCGGTGGATGTGCGAAGGGCAAGGGCGGGTCGATGCACATGTTCGACAAGCCGAACAACCTCTTCGGCGGACACGGCATCGTCGGCGCACAGACCCCGCTCGGGGCCGGACTGGCCTTCGCCAAGAAGTACCAGGACGAAGTGATCGACGGCGGGACCAACGAGCACGTGACGCTGTGCTTCCTCGGCGACGGCGCTCTCAATCAGGGTGCCTTCTACGAGGCGATGAATCTCGCCAGCCTCTTCGACGTCCCGGTCATCTTCGTGGTGGAGAACAACGGCTACTCGATGGGAACCTCGATCGAACGAGGCACCTCGATGGCGAACCGGATCATCGCGAAGGGCGAGGGCTGCGGTCTCCGCGGGTACGAGATCGAAGGCATGGACGTCATCGACGTCTACGAGGCGATGAAGAACGTCGCGGACACCGCGCGGGCCGAGAGCCGGCCGGCGATGGTGGACCTCAAGACCTATCGGTTCAAGGGCCACTCGATGTCGGATCCCCGGAAGTACCGGACCCGGCACGAGGAGGAGCAGTGGGAGTCGGACGATCCGATCACCCGGCTCCGGGACGCGATGTACGAGGGCGGACTCCTCGACGAAGCCGCGTTCAAGGCGCTCGGCAAGGAGCAGAAGCTCATCGTCCGCGAGTCGATCGCCTGGGCGGAGGCTTCGCCCGAGCCCCCGATGGAGGAACTTCACACCGACGTCTACGTGGAGCGGTTCGGACCGTACCTCGGGACCAGCATGCCCCAGATCGTGACCGATGCGGAGGAGAACCGATGAGCGAGCGTGTGATCGAATTCCGTGACGCCCTGCGCGAAGCGATGACTCAGGAGATGCATCGGGACCCCCGGGTCTACCTGCTGGGCGAGGAAGTCGCACAGTACGACGGCGCCTACAAGGTGAGCCGTGGGATGCTCGAGGAGTTCGGGCCGCGTCGGGTCATCGACACGCCCATCTCCGAAAGCGGATTCGCCGGCATGGCGATCGGTTCGGCGATGCTCGGTCTCCGGCCGATCGTGGAGTTCATGAGCTGGTCGTTCAGTCTCGTGGCCGCCGACCCGATTCTCAACAACGCGCCCAAGATGCTCTACATGAGCGGCGGCCAGTTCGGCTGTCCGATCGTCTTCCGCGGCAACGACGGGGCCGGCGGCCAGCTCGGCTCCACCCACTCGTGGTGCGTCGAAGGCCTCTTCTCGAACGTCCCCGGGCTCAAGATGGCGATTCCGGCCTTCCCCGACGATGCGAAGGGCCTGCTCGCCACCGCCATCCAGGACGACGACCCGGTGTTCATGCTCGAAAGCGAACGCCTGCTGGCGATGAAGGGCCACGTTCCCGAAGGCGACCACTACGTCCCGTTCGGGAAGGCGGTTATCCGTCGCCCGGGCACCGACGTGACCCTGGTCTCCTTCGGACGCCCCGTCCACTTCTGTCTGGAGGCGGCCGAGGAACTCGCGAAGGAGGGCATCTCCTGCGAGGTGATCGACGGACGGACGATCCGGCCGCTCGACATCGACACGATCGTCGAGAGCGTCCGCCGGACCAACTCCTGCGTGGTCGTCGACCAGTCGTGGAGCTTCGGTTCCCCGGGTTCCGAAATCGCCGCCCAGGTGCACGCGCACTGCTTCGACGATCTCGACAACCACGTCATGCGTGTCCACAGCGCGGACGTGCCGACGCCCTATGCGTCGAACCTCGAGCAGGAATACCTGCCGAACGCGAGGCGGATCGCCGAGGCGGTTCGGAGCTCGCTCTACGTCGCCTGATCGCCCCGTCAATTCACGCCGCCCCCGCGTCACGAAACCGCCGAGAAGCACACCATGTCGATCACGCTCACCATGCCCCGACTCTCCGACACCATGGAGCAGGGAACCATCATTCGATGGAACGTCAAGGAGGGTGAGGAGGTCGCCTCCGGCGCGATCGTTGCCGACATCGAGACCGACAAGGCGACGATGGAGATGCAGGCCTACGACGACGGCGTGATCGCGAAGATCCTCGTCGGTGAGGGCACCCAGGTGCCGGTGGGAACGCCGATCGCGATGATCGCCGAGGAGGGTGAGGATCCCGCCGCACTCGATGCCGCCGCCCCGTCCGGTGCGGTGGCAACCCCCGAGCCGGTCGCGGAAGCCCCCGCGGAGGAATCGCCATCCGCGTCGACGCCGACCCCGGCGACGTCTCCGGCGACGTCTCCGGCAACGCCCGCCCAGGCCGGGTCATTTGGTGACGCCGCCCGGATGCGGGTCAGTCCCGTCGCTCGCCGACTCGCGGAGGAACACGGGATCGAACTTCGCTCGCTGGTCGGCAGCGGCCCCGGCGGACGGATCATCAAGCGCGACGTGCTGGCGGCGGTCGAGACGGCGGGTGCGAACGTTGAAGGGGCCTCGGGCGAGGTCACCCCGGTCGCGATCCCGATGCCCGCGACCACGGCGCCCGACCAGGCCCTTGCGGCGACGCCCGGTTCCGTGGTCCATGAAGTGCCGGCGCTCGAGAGCACCGAGGTCGCGGTCTCCGGCATGCGGCAGACGATCGCCCGTCGCCTGGTCGAGAGCAAGGCGACGATCCCGCACTATCAGGTGAAGATGCGGTTCTCGATGGACGCGCTCATGGACCTTCGTCGATCGCTCAACGAGAAGCTCGCGGGCGAGGGCGTCAAGCTCAGCGTCAACGACTTCATCGTTCGAGCCTGCGCGCTCTCGATGGCCGAACATCCGATGTTCAACGCGAGCTGGGCCGGCGACCGGATCCTCGTGCACGGTCGGGTGAACGTCGGTGTCGCGATCTCGCTGCCGGAAGAGCGTGGTGGGGGCCTCGTGGTCGCCTCGATCCGCGACGCCCATCTCAAGAGCCTGCGGATGATCTCGGCGGAGTCGAAGCATCTCGCGGTCAAGGCCCGCGACAAGGGACTGTCGACGGAAGAGATGTCGGATTCGACGTTCACGATCTCGAATCTCGGGATGTTCGGCGTCGATGATTTCACGGCGATCATCAATCCGCCGAACTCCGCCATCCTGGCGTGCGGCGCGGCGATCGAGCAGCCGGTCGTGCGGGATCATCAGCTCGCGGTCGGCTGGGAGATGGCGGCGACGCTCAGCCTCGATCACCGAGTCATCGATGGTGCGATGGCGGCCCGATATCTCGGCACCCTCAAGGGGATGATCGAAGAGCCGATGCGACTCCTCGCCTGAGCCGGCCTCCCGCCTATTCCATCGGTGATTCCTGATTGCCAACGCCCCGTGCCATCGCGAAGCACCGAAGAGAGAGTTTTTTTATGGCAGCCGGAAGCTCTGCGTCGGTTATTGTCGAATCCGTGGCGTTTCCATTGGCTCCAAGATGGGAGATGGATTCTTGCGTCGTAAACCTCGAATCGCGTTCTTGAGATGGAATGATGACCGGGCTCAGGTCTCCGGAATGCCGTGGAACATGTCCGTGGGGCTCGACTCAGCCGGGTGCGACACCGAAAATGTGCTCCTCGATTGCACTCCGGAGAGCCTCAGACGTCTCCCGCTTCCAACCATGGCCAGAGGTGCATTGATCAGAAGAATCGCGACATCGGTTCGACGATTCAAAAGAAGCTTCACTTACGATCGGACGTATCGATCCACGATGGTGGAGATGCGGGATTTCGCCGAGGTGGCATCGCGCAAGATTGATGCGGGCGAATTCGATGTCGTGGTGGCGGTGAATATGAGCGGGCTCGTCTCCATGATCGAGTCGTCGCTTCCCGTCGTCTACGCGACCGACGCCACCGCGACGCTCGCGAACGAGGCCTATTCGAACTTCGCCGGCCAGCGACGAGGAGCACGCGAGGCCGCGGTCCAGCTCGAGACCGGAGCGGCGGAGCGGGCTGACCTCGTGCTCGTGCCGTCGGACTACTGCCGGAGATCGATGTGCCGGGATCATGGCGCCGATCCATCGAAGGTACAGATCGTTCCGTTGGGTGCGAATCTGGTTCCGGATTCGGAGGACGCCTCCGAAATCACTTCAACCCCGGTGGTCGGAGGTGAATTGGAGCTCGTCGTGGTGGCGGCCGACCCTGAACGAAAACGCGTCGGGCTGTGTGCTGACGTCGCGGAGATGCTCGAAGAACGTGGTTGGCGAACCCGGCTGCACTACATCGGGCCCCGCCACGCGATCTGCAATCGGAGCATCGTGGAGTGGGCGGGCCAGTTGAATCACGGGGTGGAGTCGGATCGCAGGCGTCACCGCGAGATTCTGCGCCGTGCCCATCTGGCGATCCTGCCTTCGGTGAGCGAAATGTACGGAATCGCACCGATCGAGAGCGCCGCATTCGGGCGTCCGTCGATCGTTTCGGGGGTCGGTGGTCTGACCACCGTCGTCAAGGACGGCCTCACGGGTCGCTGCCTTCCCGTCGAGACTCCGGTCTCCGGATGGGCGGATGCCATCGAATCGATGATCATTCCTGCCGAGCGGTATCGTGCCTATTCGGCCGCGGCGCTGCACCGCTACCGGCAGGAGCTCAACTGGGGTGCGTGGGGGCGTCGTGTGCGAACGCTCGTCGAGGAACTCATCGGTATCTGATTCGGATCGGAGCGTG
>JAQWJM010000013.1:0-28528 GCA_029248335.1 Phycisphaerales bacterium | reverse complement strand
CACGAGATCCCGCTCCGACCATCCGGCCGAATGCGTCGCGATCGCCACCAGCTGACGATCGATCGCCTCATCCCGTCGGTCGGAGGCGACCACGAGAATCCGGTTCCGCCATCGCATCTCCTCGAACATCCGATCCGCCGACGCTTCATCACGCATCATGGTCGTCCCGTCCTCCCTCCGCGGGGAATCCGGACTGCCGCAACCCGCGAGCAGCACCGCACCGAGAACCCCCACCGCTCCACCGCGGAGGATCAGCCCGTTCACCGGGTGGATCCTTCGTCGTCGAGCCGCCGCATGAGATCCATGACCGCGGCCCGCAGCTGCGCATCGTTGTCGGCGACTTCGTCATCCGGCGTCTGGTCGACGACGATGTCCGGCATGGCTCCATTGTTCTCCATGTCGGCGCCGTTCGGGAGATACCACCCGCGGAATGGAAGTCGCAGCGACGTACCGTCGATCAGCGACGTGCCGCCGGTCGAGATCACGCTTCCGTTGGTCCGCTGACCCACGAGGGTGCCACGATCGAGATTCTTGAACGCATGGGAGACGATCTCGGCGTTCGAGTAGCTCTTCTCGTTGCAGATCATGTTCATCGGCATCAGGTACCGCTGGATGAAGAGTCGATCCTGCGGGTAGGTGTCCACGACCGACCGATCGGCACCCCGGGGGATGGTGTACGCGTGGGCGGGCGCCATGATCGAAGACAGCAGCCGATCGGTCGTCCAGCCGCCGCCGTTGTCGCGGACGTCGACGACGAGTCCGTCGCGGCCCTCCGTCGCGGCGAAGAGATCACGCTCGAATTCATCGAGCGACGCCTGGTCCATGCTTCGAACGTGCGCGTAACCGAGTCGTCCATTCGACCATTCGTGCACCTGTTCCGCCCGGCGGCGCTGGGTCGCGTCGTAGACGAGACCGCGGATCGCGCCGTTGGAGATCGGCGTCAGAAGCAGGTCCAGTTCGAGCGACTCGGCCGGACCGTCCGCCGCATCCAACTCGGGCTGGCGTCGCACGGTGACCACCACCTCCTTGCCCAGCCGGCCCCGCAGTCGTCCACCCACCGTGTCGGGAGGCGTGGCGTCCAGATCGAGCGGTTCGAGATTGATTCCGGTGATCACGTCACCGATGAGCAGCGGCATGTCCGAAGCCTCGGCCGGACCGTCCTCGAGCACGGAGGTGACGAGATAGCCATCGGCCACCGGTTCGAGATCCACGCCCAGTCGACCGATCGACTGGGACAGCGGCATGTTCTTCGCCGGCGCCCGCATGCCCATGTGGGAGGCGCTGAGTTCGCCCAGCAGTCGGTTCGAGACCCAGTTGAACTCGTCCGCGGTCCGAGTCCGGGCCGCGAGTTCGTGATAGCGGTCGGTCAGGTCCGACCAGTCCAGACCCTTCATTTCCGGGTCGTAGAAGATCTCACCCATGATCGAGGCGGCCTCGAGGAACTTCTCGCTCGACTCCTGCTCCCGATCGATTCGGATCCGCATCGAGATCGGATAGCTGGTCGCCTTGCCCGTACCGGTGTCGATCGTCTTCGCGCTGCCGCCACCGACCGCGACGAGTTTGCTTCCGTCCAGCGAGAGCCCCATCATCGAGACGCTGTCGCCGATGCGCTTGCGGCCGCTGCCGTCCCACTTCACGGAGTAGAGGCCGGAGACCCCCGGCGCGGAGATTCGATTGCCGAAGAGGATGCGCTCGCCGGAGGGGAGCATCGCCAGGCGACGCTCCGAGCCGGGCAGCCGACTGATCTTCCGGAGCCGCCGATACGCGGTCTGGAGATCGTCCTGCGTGAAGGGCGGGGTGGCGTCCGCGACGGCCTTCTCGGAATCCGCGTCGGTCTCACCGGGCTCGTCCTCCCCGGCGGCCGCGGCGGCGAGCTTGCGACGCACCTCGTTGGGATCGAGCGGCTTTCGCTTCTTCGCGGCCTTCTCGGCCGTCTCGAAGTACGTCTTCAACTCGGGATCGGCCATCTTCTCCAGCCGGCGATCGAGGAAGACGTACCAGATGTCCTCCTCTTCACCGTCACGCTCGCTCGAGAACGCGAGCACCCGGGCGTCGGCGGAGAATCGGGCGCCACCATCGTTGTCGGGGTGCCTCGAGATGTTCACCGGCTTCGCCGAACCGTCGCTCGGCACGACGAAGACGTCCTGATTGAAGTTCATGTCCGCCTGGTCGAAGACGATCCAGTCGGAGTCGAGGCTCCACTCGAATTCGACGCCTCGATCCCAGCCGGCCCGCAAGAGCGTCTCCTCGCCGGTGGCGAGGTCGAGAATCATGATGTCGCCGAGACCACGGATGAATCCCAGACGCATGCCGTCCGGGGACGGGACCGGCCGGTGATCCTGGAATTCGGTGGAGACGAAGGGAACGATCTCGAACGTCACCGCGTCGGCCCACCGCGCGGGATCGAGCATCGGATCGTCGTCCGCGTCTTCGGCGTCCTCGGTCTCCTCCGCGGATTCCTCCTCGCCGTCCTTGGTGGAATCTTCGTCCGTGGCGGTCTCGCCCTCGGAATCCTCGGTGGCTTCGGCGTCGGCTTCGGCGTCGCTCGAGTCATCGCTCGAATCATCGCTCGAAGAGTCCGCGGACTCGTCCGTCTCCGAATCCTCGGGCGGCGATGTCCGCTCGGTGTACTGATCGCGGATCTCGGTGCGGGTCGTCGCGACGGTCGTCGCCATGATCGACGACTTCCCTCCGGCGACGGTGGTGAAGTACAAGGTGGTGCCGTCGGGACTCCAGGCGAGA
Source organism: Phycisphaerales bacterium (assembly GCA_029248335.1). Classification (GTDB taxonomy): domain Bacteria; phylum Planctomycetota; class Phycisphaerae; order Phycisphaerales; family SM1A02; genus UBA12014. The sequence continues at coordinate 25,786 of JAQWJM010000013.1, read as the reverse complement.
TCGCGTTCCCGACCGTGGGTGTCGGTGATCCGGCGGGAGATCGAATCATCGGCGGTCCCGCGAACCACGACCTCGCCGTAGGCGATCACCGCGACGGACTTCCCATCGGGGTTGAGCGCCGCTTCCGTGACCTGTCGCGAGACGTCCTGATTCCTCGTGGCGTCGAGCGCATCCTCGGGCGCGGTCACGAACATCGGCCGCGGCACCGCATCCGGGTCCTCGAGGTCCAGCGTGTAGAGCGAATCCCAGCGGTGAAGCACGAGCCGACTGCCGTCGGGCGTGACGTCGAAGCCGGCGACGTCGATCTGCTCGAAGTCGGTGAGCGGGGTGGTGGAACCGTCGACCAGTGATCGCTGGTAGACGTTGTGCGTGCGGTTGTTGCGATCCGAGAGGAAGAGGACGTCGTCGTTACCCGCCCAGCGAGGCTTTCCGTCGTTTCCCTCCCAGTCGGCGATCGGAAGAAACTCCTCCGATTCCGTGTCGTAGAGCCAGACGTCGCGGCGGTCTTCACCCCGGTAGTGACGACGTTCCCAACGCGCGCCGCCTCGCTCGAAGGCGGCCCGTCGTCCGTCCGGACTGCGCACGTTCAATCCTCCGAACGCATCGTGCAGTCGCTGCGGTTCGCCGCCCTCGATGGCGATCTCGTACGGACGAGGCGAGCGGTACGCGTCACCTTCGAGATATCCGGTGAGGCCCACGACGATGTCGCCATCCGCGTCACGGCCGACGCCGCCGAGCGCGACCGAAGCATCGAGATCGGTCAAGCGACGGATCTTCGTCCCATCCGGAGCCATCGCCCAGAGGTTCGTGGTGCCATCCCGGTCGCTTTCGAAGACGATCGTGGAACCGTCGGGCGTCCACGCCGAATCATGATCCCGGCCTGGATGACTGGTGAGTCTCGTCGCGGTACCACCCTCGAACGGCACGCTCCAGAGATCGCCTCGCCAACTGAAGACGACGGTCTTTCCGTCCGGGCTGATGCTCGGGAATCGGGGAAGGTCGACGTTGCCCTCTCCGCGACTGGTCGCGGACGCCGTTTCGTGGGCACCCAGCCCGAAGAGGGTCAGAAGCAGGACAAGGGGACCGAACCGGTTCACTCGACAGGAACCTTCGAACAGGGGCCAGCGGATGGATCTCGAAAACATGTCTTCAACGCTCCAGAATGCGGTTTGGGTCGCGATGGAACCCCATGGACAGGCGAAAATCCTCATTTCGCCGCCGGATCGGAGTCTAGCCGAGCGAACCCGTGGCGGGCATCCCGGGCGACGTCCCCGCAAGGTCGATCTGTACCGGTCATCCCGAATGCCCCCCCCGCGACGAGACACGATGCTCGAAAAGCCGGAAGTACCCCCGCAGCGTGGGCGAGCGACGTCCGATTTCCCTTTTGTCCAGGAATCGAACCGAGGAGGAGACTCGTCATGAAGCCCCAAGACACCGAACAGACCAACCGACTTCGCACCATTCTCCAGCGAATGGAGCGCTCGATCGACGATGCACGTGCCCGCCGGGTCGACGGCCCGGGCCGGCCGGACGCGGTTTCGCCGCCGCCGGCCTCGCCGATCACCGGTGGCGGACGCATGCCGCTCGATCCCCTCGATACGCCAATCGCCGACACCAAGCAGACGGAGCAGGACTTCTCAAAGGGGTCGACCACGGTCCGCGATGCCGGAACGATGTTCGATTTCAAGGGTCCGCGGCTCAAGGCTCGACCGAAGCGTTCAAACGACGTCTGAGCACCATCTCCGGAACCGCTTCACCATCGCCGACGGTGCTGTAAAGTGATTCGATGCGAACCGAATCACTTGCGTTCCTCAGGCGGCTTCTCGACACCCCGTCGCCCTCCGGCCACGAAACAGCCGGCCAGCGAGTCTGGCTCGACGAGGTGAGGTCGTCCGCGACCCGCACGTGGAACGACGCGTACGGCAACTGTTTCGCGCAACTCGACTGCGATCACGACGACGCCCCCACGGTGGCGATCTGCGGTCATGCCGACGAAATCGGCCTGATGGTCAACAACATCGACGACAAGGGCTTCGTGTATTGCCGGCAGATCGGCGGCATCGACGCAGGCTCGATCGTCGGAAAGCGGATTCGATTCGCCTCCAGCGTCGCCGGCGTGGACGAACCGGTGCTCGGCGTGATCGGCGCGACCGCCATCCACCTGCAGGACCGCAGTCGCGACGGCAAGGTTCGCAAGCTTCACGAACTCTTCGTGGACATCGGCTGTCGGACCCGGGAGGAAGCGGCGGAGAAGCTCAATGTCGGCGACCCGGGCGTCTTCGCCGACGGCTCCGAACTGATCGGCGAGGACACCATCGTCGCCAGAGGCCTCGACAACCGCATCGGGACCTGGGCCGCCGCCGAGACCCTGCGTCGACTCGCTCCGGAGCGCGCCGCCCTGCATTGCAACGTGGTGGCGGTGAGCACCGTCCAGGAAGAGGTCGGACTGGTCGGCGCGGCGATGATCGCCGAAGGTCTCAAGCCCGACGTCGCACTCGTGACCGACGTGGGACATGCGACGGACACCCCGGGCATCGACCGGAATCGACACGGCGACTTCAAGCTGGCCGGCGGTCCCAAGGTGGCGATCGGCGGTCCCGCCCAGCCCCTCGTGGTGGCGAAACTGCTCGCCGCGGCGGAACGCGAGGAAATCACGATCCAGAGGTCCGCGGTTCCGGGCCGCTCCGGAACCGACACGGACGCCATCTTCCTGCGCAACGGCGGGATTCCCTCCGGACTGGTGAGCCTGCCGATCCGCTACATGCACACCACCGTCGAAATGACGAGTCTCAACGATCTCGACGCGATCGCGTCGATCTTCACGAGGTTCTGCCGCGATCTCGGCCCCGGCGAATCGTTCGTTCCGACCATCGCGTGAAATTCGGGTTCGAGAATTCGAACAAACCCGTGGCTATTCCAAAGGTGCATGATCCGATCGGATCCGGCTGGCATTATCCTGAGTGACCTTCTCAGGCTTCCGAACCATGCTCGACTTTCTCTCCCAGACCCTCAGCAACTTCAAGCACACTGGCGCCGTCTGGCCCAGCGGAGGCCGTCTCGCCCGCGAGATGACCGCCCCGCTGCGGGAATCGGGTCGACCCCGTCGCATTCTCGAAGTCGGCCCCGGCACCGGCCCGTTCACCGCGAAGATCCTCTCCCACCTCCGGCCCGGAGACGAGTTCCACGTGGTGGAGATCAACCCCTTCTTCTGCAAGGTCATCGAGAAGCGACATCTCGCGCCGTTCCGCAAGCGAAACCCCGGCATCGAGGTCTCCCTGCACGAGGCGCCGATCGAGGAAGCCCCGATCGAAGGTCCGTTCGATCACATCATCTGCGGCCTCCCGTTCAACAACTTTCCGCCGCCGCTGGTTCGCGGCATCTTCAAGCGGATGATGGGACTGCTCGCCGATGACGGCGACCTCGCGTACTTCGAGTACGCCGCGGTCCGCGTGATGAAGGCGCCGGTCACCTCACCCACCTCGCGTCGAAACCTCCGCAGGATCGACGCCCACGCGAAGTCCCTGCACCGACGTCATCGAGGTTCGAGACGGCTGGTCATGGCAAACTTCCCCCCCGCCATCGCAGTCAGGCTCCGACACCAGGATTCCTGACGCAACACGATTCCTCGCACAACCGGCGAGGCCGCGTGCCCGCCGCCCCGAAATCCAGGACGACGCGCACATGGTCTTCGTCAACGAACATTATCTGAAGCTGGCCGCCGGCTACCTCTTCCCCGAGATCGCACGACGCGTCGCCGAGTACGAGGCTTCGGTGCCCGCCGCCGCGGAACGGATCATCCGCTGCGGCATCGGCGACGTCACCGAACCGATCGTGCCCGCGGTCATCGACGCGATGCACGCCGCGATCGACGAGCTCGCTGATCGCGACACGTTCCGCGGCTATCCCCCGCCGACCGGGTACGACTTCCTCCGGAAGGCGATCGCGGAACACGACTACCGCGCCCGGGGCATCCGGATCGACGACGACGAGATCTTCGTCAGCGACGGGTCGAAGGGCGACTGCGGGAGCCTGCTCGAAATCCTCGGTGGTGGCAATCGCGTCGCGGTGAGCGACCCCGTGTATCCGGTCTACGTCGACACCAACGTGATGGCCGGGAACACGAAGGACGCGCTCGACGGTGGTGGATACGACGGCCTGATCACGATGGAGGCCCGGGAGGAGAACGGCTTCATCCCCCTGCCGCCCGCCGAACCGGTGGATCTCGTCTACCTCTGCTTCCCGAACAATCCGACCGGATCGACGATCGATCGCGACGGCCTCCGGACCTGGGTGGACTGGGCCCTCGAACACGAGGCCCTCATCGTCTACGACGCCGCGTACGTGAACTTCATCCGGAACCCCGAGCTTCCGCGGAGCATCTTCGAGATCGAAGGCGCCGACCGATGCGCGATCGAGACCCGGAGCTTCTCGAAGAACGGTGGCTTCACCGGCGTGCGCTGCGGATACACCGTGATCCCGAAGACGCTCGAGGGACGCACCCGCGACGGACGCCGCGTTCCCCTCCACGGACTCTGGAATCGGCGGTGGTGCACCCGAAGCAACGGCGTGAGCTGGCCGGTGCAGCGCGGCGCCCACGCCCTCTATTCGCCCGAGGGGCTCGAGCAGACCTCGATGCTCGTCGATCACTACATGACGAACGCATCCCTGCTTCGCGGCGGCTGCGAGTCCATGGGACTCCGCGTCTTCGGCGGAACCGACGCACCGTACGTCTGGGTCCGCTGCCCCGACGGCATCGACAGCTGGGGCATGTTCGACCGTCTCCTGCGGGAGGCGCAGATCGTCACCACGCCGGGCGCCGGCTTCGGGCGATGCGGAGAAGGGTACTTCCGGATCAGCGCGTTCAACAGCCGCGCGAACGTCGACGAAGTCGTGAACCGAATGCGTGCACTGGTCTGACGCGTCGACCCGCACCCCGACCGAAATCACGACGGCCCCTCACTTCTCGGTGAGGGGCCGTCGCTTCGATTCCGATCGGTTGGATCCGCCGGCCATGGTCAGGCGGTGGCATCGACGGCGGTGAAGCCGTGCTCCTGCATCAACCGCTCCATGATCGCTTCGGACGACGTGCCGGGAAGCTTCAGGCCCTTGAGGACGTCGGACAGGTTCGCTGGCAGCGACTCGTGCCCGAGATTCGTGAGGATGTCCGCGACCCGATCGGTCGCGGAGGCGGTCCCGAAGGGCTGCCCCGCGGGCGTCGAAGGCGCGGCTTCGATGCGACTCGCGGCGTGGGACCGGTTCGCCTGCTGGATCGGGTCCGGGTCGAGGATCTCGTTCCACCGCTGCGACAGGTTCGCGAGCGAGGCGTCGGTGCCGTCGTACAGCGCCTTGGCGTCCTGTGACACCATCCGGCTGAACTCGGATCGATCGAGGAATTCGTTGCCGTCGAGATCGAAGAGACTCGCCAGTTCCGTCGGCAGGCCGAGTTCGTTCAACGCGACACGGCCGTCTCCCGACCCGTCCAACCGCGACATCGCCTGGTCGACGATCCGGGAGACGACGTGTTCCGTCTTCATCGGAAGCTCGGGGATCGCGTTCGAGGGCTGCGTGGCGCCTTCGGACTGCTCGAGGAAGAGTCCGAGGTCGACGCCGTCGACGGTGCCGTCGCCGTTCAGGTCGAAGGCCGCGTCGTCGGAACCCCAGGCGGACATGAACTGCTCCAGCCGGTTCGGATCGACCGTGGATTCCATCTGCTGTTCGAGGTACTGACCGAGATCCTGACCATCCACCACTCCATCGGCGTTGAGGTCGTAGACCGGATCCGCGGAACCCCAGGCCGCCACGAATCCGTCGACGGAAAGCGCTTCGCTCGCGGGGGGCGAGTCGCCCACGCCACCTTCGAGATAGACCCCGAGGTCGAGCCCGTCGACGACGCCATCCGCGTTGAAGTCCCAGTCCGGGTCGGACGTGCCCCACGCACCAAGAAGCGCCTGCAGGTCGGCATCACCGGAGGAGGCCGCGGACTGGACCGAGAGAAGCGTTCCAAGATCGGTGCCGTCCACCATGCCGGAGCCGTCGACGTCCCAGGTCTGGTCGTCGGAACCCCAGGCCGACATGAAGGCATCCATGTCGAGCAGCTGTTCGCTTCCGCTCATCGGCGGATCCGAGGCTGGCGGTGCCGAAGCGCGAACCGTACCGGCGTTCGAGGCGGCGTTCGTGCGAGCGAGGCCTGCGGGGCCGAGAAGTTCAGGATTGGCGTGGCCGATCTGCATGGGAGTTGCTCCAGAAGAGGAATCGTGGAGAAACGGATGCAAGGATCATGCCAACGTCACAAAGGTGGCCTGCAGCACCGAATGCACGCCGTCGAACGCCGCTCGATGCGGCCTGCGGCATCGATTGCGCCGACGCCGTCGACCGGGGACGCGGATTCTGCGCGATGGGATTCAGTCGTTCCAGCCTGGCGACGGCTTCGGACGCGGTGGAACCGGGATCATCTCCTCGGAATCCCCGGCATCGCCGTGGTCACGCTCGTCGGGTGGCAGGAAGTCCGTGCAGATCACGAACATCTCCACGGATTCCGAGCGACTCGCCACCGGCTTGAAGCCCTTGGCCTTCTGAAACAGTCCGTTCGCCCGAACCAGGAGATCGCGATAGGCCTCGCCCTCGAAGACCTTCATCACGAGATTGCCCCCGGGACGCAGCCATTCGGGCACGCGATCCAGCAGGACGTTGCAGAGCCTGATCGAACGGTGGTGATCGCCGAAGGGATCGCCGGTGGTGTCCGGCGCCATGTCGGAGAGCACCACGTCGAACGGCTCGCCGCCAAGGGCTGCCAGATCCAGCTCGCAGAGATCCGCTTCGTGCAGTTCGACGTTCTCGGGAAGTCCCGCGGGATCGATCGCCTTGAGATCCACCGCGACCACCGAACCCCGACGTCCGACGCGTCGGCCCGCGACCTGCGACCAGGATCCCGGCGCTGCGCCGCAGTCGAGCACCCGATCACCCTTCGAGATGATCTTCTTCCGGTCGTCGATGTCGGTCAGCTTGAAGGCGGCGCGAGAGCGATAGCCCTCACGCTTGGCCTGACGAAACCAGTGGTCCTTGACGTCTCGCACGATTTGTTCCGGATCGACTCGCCGACGGCGGTCGTCGTCTCATTCCATGATGATCGGGCCGACGCCCGTCGGAAATTCGGTGACCGCGACGCGGATGTCGCCGTAGGTCGTCCTGACCAGCACCGGATTCAGACCGCCTCCCACGTCCGCGATGAAGGTCGCGGGATCGTTGTCGGGCGACGTGCTGACCACGCGAGCCTCGGTGAATCGGTTGTAGACCAGCCCGCCGATCGATCGCAGATCGTAGATTCCGGTCGACCCCTTCGGCGCCCGGTAGTCGACGTCACCCTCCTTGGTGACGAGGATGATCGGATCGTTCATCGCGTGATCCGTGATGACCCGGATGTCGCCGTGGGTCGTTTCGACGTCGACGCCGCCGGTGTTGTTCTTGACCCAGACCCGACCGTGATCGGTGCGGACCCGGACGGACCCGAGGTCCGCGGTGCGGATGCGGAAGTCGACGCCCTGGAAATGCTCCTCGAGATCGGCGCTGGTCGCGACCACTCGGACCGTCTCCCGGTTCAAGTCGCCGGGGATGAGCTCGACCACGTAGTCCATCTCGTCGAGGGACGATTCCGCCTCATCGCGGCGGAGGTGACCGTGATTGGCGTGCCGGACGGGCTCGATGATCGTGTTCTTGAGCCCGGGAACCGCTTCGACGAGCACCGTCCCACCGAACGACTCGATGTCGATGTCGACGGGGCCGTCGGTGGCGACCACGATCTGCGGGTCGTCGATGGCCATCTGGCCGTAGACGACGGCGTTGTTCATTCGTTCGAGACTGGACGTCGGCGTGGCGATGCACCCCTGCAGCGTCGCGAAGGAGGCGACGAGACCCGCGAGCATCGCGGGCGTTCGGAGTGTCGAAAGGCGACGAATCGGCGAGATCGAGTGAGGCTGCATGCGGAATCCTGCGGAGTGGTGCCGAGGCGAGAAGAGGCCTCGAGGATGTTGCGTCGACGGATCCGGCCTCGAACGAAGACCGGAACACCTCGGACATATCGGCCGATTGGGGCCCGGAACTCGCAAGACCCGCCCCGAAAACCGGTTTCAACCCGGTTTCAGCCCGGATTTCCGGGCCGCGACCCCGAGATGGACCTTGGCCGTAGCATCAGGACATGCCAGATCCTCTCTCGATCCTCCTGAAACGAGCCCTTCGGACGACAAGCCTGCGATGTCTCGCCCTCGGTTCGGCCCTCCTCCCCGCCTTGGCGGCGTCGGCCCAGGATTCACCCCCGATTCCTGACCCCGGAAACACGCCCTCCAGACGGGTCGCCCCGACCCCGGCCCCTGAATCGAGTGATCGATTCCGGGTTCGGATCACCCCGGGCATCGCCTCGGAAGCTCGGCGATTGCTTGAATCGAATCGAGATGCGAGGCCCCGACTTCTCGTCCTGCTCTGCGAGAACAAGGGCCGCCTGTCCGGCCGGGACCCGCTCGACGCCCCCTTCCTCGAGCGTCCCCAGCCGATCCTGTCCATGCCGATCACCTCGGCGATGCTTGCGGAACCGGCCATCTTCCTCCTCGGCCCCGACGAAATCGACACGGTGATGGTTCCCGATCGGCTCGCTCATCTCAGCGGCAGGTTCCTCGCCCGCGCGGTCCTCGATCTCGGCCTCGCCCGTGGCCACGCCGCGACGGGGAATCCCGTCTCCACGATCACGTCCGTGGAGTTCGCTCCAGATCGCGACCGAACCTTCGATCTCGTGGTCGACCGGACCCGCCCCGCGGTCGAACTCCCCACGGCTTCCAACTTGAAGTGGATCGAACTCGACAGCCCTTCCGTCACGCGAACGCTGGGACGCCCCGTTCGACATCGCGCGGGCGTGGCGTTCCCACCGGCCTACTTCGATCTCGACGCCAAGCGTCGATTCTGGCCGGTGATCTACGTGATCCCGGGCTTCGGTGGCGACCACCGCGCCGCCACCCGCTACGCCGCCATGCTTCGCGATCCCTCGATGCGGTCCTATCTGCCGCAGGCGGTGTGGGTCGTGCTCGATCCGAACGACCGGCTCGGCCACCACGGGTTCGCGGACGGCGACAATTTCGGCCCCCGGGGAACGGCGTTGGTCGAGGAATTCATCCCGTGGCTCGAAAAACGTTTTCGCCTCGTCCCGGACTCGAAGGGTCGCTTCGTCACCGGCCACTCCAGCGGCGGCTGGTCGAGCCTGTGGCTCCAGCTGCAGCATCCCGATGTCTTCGGGGGTTGTTTCTCGAGTGCGCCCGATCCGGTCGACTTCGCGGCGTTCGGAACAGTCGACCTCGGCACCGACGCGAACCTCTTCGAGGACGCGGACTCCGATCCGCGGGCGAGCTATCGAGCGCCGCTGACCGCGGACCGCGACCACGTGATGATGACGATCCCCGAGGAGATCGGGATGGAGCGCGCCCTCGCCCCCGACTTCACGAGCGGCGAACAGTGGGCCGCCTGGAACGCGATGTTCTCCGGACGCGATGCGGCTTCCGGACTGCCGCTCGCCGCGTTCGATCTCGAGACCGGGCTCATCGACCGAACCGTGATCGAACGCGATTGGAGTCGTTACGACATCGCCGCCATGCTTCGCGCCGACCCGGAGCGGATCGCGCCCGTCTTCCGGGACAAGGTCCGCCTGTTGTGCGGCGATCGGGATTCCTTCTACCTCGACCTCGCCGTCGAGCGGCTCGCGAAGGCGGTGGCGGAGACACGGTCGCGACTCGAGTCGCCCGACGGGCCCGGTTACGTCGAGCTCGTGCCCGGAGCGACCCACGGCACGATCGTGCCGATCGCGATGCAGCGGTGGTATCCGGAACTCCGACGTCTCGTCGCGGAAGCCCCGGAACGCTGAACGCCGGACTCGGTTCAGATCGAGACGCCCACCATCGATGCCGCCGCGGCGGTGATGCTCGCGGCGTCCAGTCCGCACTGCCGCATCACGTCGTCGGTGGATCGGGCGCTCTTCGGGATCCGACGGACGTGCAGCTGACGAACCGTGAACGCATCGCCACCGGAGGTGCATGCATCCGCGATCGCGGAACCGAGGCCACCGCCGTAGTTGTCCTCGACCACGAGAATGTTCCCGCCGTTCTCGTTGGCGACGTCGAGCACGCCGTCCTCGTCGAAGGGAAGGGAGTACATGTCGACCAGCGTGGCGTCGATCCCCGCCTTGTCCAGCAGCTCCAACGCCTTGTTGCATTCGTGGACCATGTAGCCGGCGGTGGCGATCATGAGATCACGGCCCTCGTTGAGGACCTCGAATCCCCCGAGCCGGAACTCCGTCGCATCGTCGTAGAGGAACTCGACCTCCGGACGGAACACCCGCATGTAGCAGGGCCCGTCGTGATCGATCATCGTCCGGGTGAGCGCGAACGCGGCGTAGGCGTCGGCCGGCTGGAGCGTCCAGCACGCCGGCTCGCCTCGATGGTTCTTCACCGTGGCGAACGAGCGGAACCACGGCACGTCGGAGAGCGCCATCTGACTCGGGCCGTCCGCCGCGAGGCTGATGCCGCAGTGACTGCCCACGATCTTGAGGTTGGCGCCGCTGTTGATCCCCATCTCGATCTGATCACACGCCCGCGACAGGAAACGCCCGAAGGTCGCCATGACCGGAATGCGGCCGCCGGCCGAGATTCCGACCGCGACGGAGGCCATGTTCTGCTCCGCGATCTTGCACTCGCTGAAACGCGAGGCGAGTTCGCGATCGTTCGCGAACCAGTCGGTGAACGTCGAATTCCGAACGTCCGCATCGAGCACGTGGACGCCGGCGTGGGCGTGACCCGCGACCCGGAGCCCGAGCCCGAACGCCTTCCGGGTCGCGAGCCGACCGGTGGCGAGGGTGCTGCCCATGTCGTACCGCTTCATCGCTTCGGTGAAGCGTTCACGCGGCGCGGCTTCGCGCGGAATCGACTCGGCCGCCTCGGGCGGGGTGATCCGGAGCCGGTCGGTGGCCCCGAGCGCGGACGTGTGCTTCGCGTTGGTCTCACCGAGTTCCATCTTCGCCTGACGGAGCCGTTCGCCGGTGGCGGGACGGCCGTGCCATCCGCCTCCCTGAAGCGACGGCGCGCCCCAGCCCTTGACGGTGTTCGCGACGATCGCCACGCATTCCCGCCGGCCCGCCCGCTCCCGCGCCGCCTCGAGCGCAGCCCGGATCGCGTTCGGGTCATGTCCGTCCACGGTCTCCACGTGGAACCCGACCGCCTCCAGCTTGGCGCGGGTGACCGCGGCTCCCTGGAGGTCGGAGACCTGATCCGCCTGACCGAATCGATTGCAGTTGAAGATCGGCACCACCGAGTTCAGTCCATGGTCGACGATGAAGTCGATCGCCTCCCAGACCTGACCCTCGCGACTCTCTCCGTCTCCGATGATGCAGAAGATCCGCTTGTCGATCTCGTCCTGTCGAGCGGCGACCGCGAGTCCCGCCGCGACCGAGAGCCCCTGACCGAGCGAACCGGTCGCGGCGTCGAAGAACGGAAAGCCCTCGACCGGATTCGGATGACCGTCGATCATCGAATCGTCGGCGCGAAGCGTGAGACAGTCCTTGCGGGTCATCGGACGCAGCTCGTCGCCTTCGCGTCCGATGCCCACGCCCAGATCGCCGCAGGCCGCGTAGACCATCGGCACCGCATGCCCTTCGCTCAGCACCAGCCGGTCCGACGCGGGATTCCGCGGATCCGCGGGCGTCCAGCGCATGTGGTCGTACATCAGCACGGTCACCAGATGACCGATGCTCATGGCACTGGTCGGATGGCCGCTTCCGGCGGCGGCGGTCATGTCGAGCGCGAGGAGATCGAGATCAATGGCCTTGGCGTGAACAGCGGCTTCGAAGGACATCTGGCCCCTTTCCGGGGAAACTTTCTGTGGTGACGGAGGCCGGATCTGGCCCGAGCTCCGCAGTATCGCCTCGCCCGCCGCTGGAGGCAACCACTCGACCGCGGCCTTGTATCTTGGGTCGCTTCGGTGCAGGGCCGCATCCACCCCGAAACCGGGCGGTAGGCGATCTCCGCACCACACCACTTCCCTCGGAATCCTCTCCTTGACGCACCTTCGCCACCTGTCTGCCTGCCTGGCTTTCCTGCTCGTCACCCTGGCCACCAACCAGGACGCACGGGCGCAGGGGGCGAGCGGTCTCCCCGACCCCATCTCGTCTGCGGCGCTCCAACGGCTTCTCGACGGTGCTGGAATCACCGATCCACCGGCGGCCGCGATCGACGAACCGATGACGCGATATCTCACGGCCATGAAAGCCTTGCGAAACGGGCGGATCGAAGCCTGGCTCGAGCAACGACGGGAGGGCTCCGGAATGTTCGAATCACCGGATCCCGACCTGATCCGGACCGAGATCGACGATCGACGGCGGCTGCTGTCCGCGATCGCCGCCCTTGATCGAACCCTCTTCAGCGAGCTGGTCGTCGCGGGCCTCGATCCGAACGCGATCGAGCGTGCCGCCGACCGCCGGACGCGGGATCGCGCCCACGCGGTGATCGGCCGGAGATTCTCGAGGGGAATCCGCATCGAACCGACCCAGGTGCTCGCAGCCGTCGTCACCGACGCCGAGCCGGCCTGGGTCGTCGACGACGCGACGAGGAGCCGGATGCTCGATCACGATCGGGGCCGGACCGAACGCCTCGAACGGCTTGCCGATGTCGTCATCGATCGTCCGCTCCGCATCGCCGAAGCCATGGGGGACGTCCAGATGCCGGATCTCGAAACGGTCGCGAACGATCCGGAAGGCGTCGAAGCCGCGTTCAATTCCTGGTTCACCGCCCGCCGGGCCGCGAATTCGGTCGCTTCGGAGGATGCCCGCGTGCTTCAGGCGTCCATTCTTCAGGCCGACACCGCGTTGCACGACGAACTCACCCAGGGCCTTCGGGAGGGCGATCCGTTCGCCATCGCGATCGATGACGCCTGGCGCAAGGCGACACTTCCCTCGATCTTTCCAGACCGCACGTCACCTCGAGGCCTCTTCGAATCCGCGATCGAGGCCGAAGAACGAGGCGCGATCGGCGTCGAGGCGATGAAGAAGATTCGAGCCCTCGAGTCGTCGTGGCGAAGCCGGCACGCCGAGATCGAGGCTCGGCTGCTCCGGGCGATCACGAGGGAGATTCGCGAGGGCGAGGAATCGTCGAACGGGATGCTCATGGGAACGGCCGCGATCAGCAGGACCATGATCGGTCCGGACGGCGAAGCGGTCGACGCATCGGTCCCCGAGCCGACCTCGGCGAGCGGACGGATCCTCGCGGAACGCTCGACGCTCGATCGCGAGACCCGAGCCCGACTCGAATCCATCGCGCCGAAGGAACTCGCCCGACGTGATGCACCCTCGAATCCGCAGCAGGTCTTCCCCGGCGGTGATGGCGGTGCGGTCATGGCCCAGGGGATGCCGGTCATCAGGATCAACGCCGGATCCGGCGGATTCGATCTCGACGATCTCGACGGACTCGGCCTGGCGGTGGAGGGGATGATCGGCGGAATGGAGAACGGAGCGGCCGGTGGTGGCGAGCGAATCCCCCGGCCGATCGACCCACCCGCCTACGACCTGATGCTCGGAGACCTCGGCCTCGCCGACACGATGCGGTCGATCGCGGACGCCCTCTACGTCGATTATCGAGATGCCTGGGACGATCTCGACGAAGGACTCGTCACGGAATGGCGTTCGATTCGGAACACGGGCCTGATGTTCGCGGGGCCCGGCGATGCGACGGACGGTACAGCGCGGGACGACGTCAACCGGTCCGCCTCGCTTCGCCTGCGGATCCTCGACGAAGCGAACGCCCTGGACGCGACGTTGTTCCGGGATCTCGGGGCGTTGATCGACGACCGCCGGGAACTCGAGCACGCGGAACGACGACGACGGCGGCAGATCGCGGTCGCGAGCATCGAGACGAGCATGATCGCCGGATCGAATCGACTCGCAAATCTGGATCTGGAACGAATTCTCGCGGAGACCGGTGACGGGAAGATCGAATCACTCCGCCTGCAATACGCCATCGAGGTGACCCCCGCCCAGTTCGAAAGAGTGCGGGCCACGATCGAACTCGATCGGGACGTGAGGCTCGCGGAAATGGAGATGTTCGCCGAATTCGAGCGTGCTGGAGACGACGCGGGCATGGTCTTCGGGATGACTTCGGAACCCGACGCGATGTCGGACCTCGAAGCGCTCTACGCCCGTCTTGCGACGATCGAGGAATCGATGCGATCGCGGCAGATCGCCTGGCGTGACCGGATGGCCGCCGCGCTCCCGCCGGATCGCGCCGCGGATCTCCTGCTCGGCGTCGAACGCGCCGCGCATCCCGGGTGCTTCCGAGATCCGGATTCTCCCGAGCCCATGTTCGAGAAGGCGTTGTCGCTGCCCGGCCTGAAGGAATCGACGCGATCCGCGATCGTCGACCTCCAGACGACGTGGCGAACCGATTGGATCGAGGCGTGCCGGAAGCTCGTGGCGATCGATGCACGGGTGCAGGGCGGCATGGCGTCGCCCGACGTCGAGATCGACATGTCGATGTTCGCGAAGGCGTCGGCCGATCGGGCGCAGATCCGCTTCGCCCGCACCGAACTCGACGAACGCGCCGTTCGGAGCCTTCTGGCGATCCTCACGCCCGGACAGGCCGGCGAAGTGGAGAAGGCGCGACGCTCGGCACCGCGGATCAAGGGGATCCGGGGGCTCGACGGACTGAACGGCATCGAAGGTCTGGAATCGATCGAGGGCGGTGCGATCTTCATCGGCGGGTGAGCGTGGTCAACCCGCCCGGAACTCGGGCGGGACGTCACCCCACGGCGCGATGACCCGGCTCTTCACGCCCCCGCGACCCTTCCAGTCGCTGACCACCTGCATCCAGGCCGGGCTCGTGGTTCGAGCGAGATCGTCTCGGATCTTGTTGGTCACCGCTTCGAAGAACATGCCTTCGTTGCGGAACGCGTGGAAATAGAGTTTGAGGCTCTTCAGCTCGACGCAGACCGCGGCGGGCTGATAGCGGAGCATGATGGTCCCGAAGTCGGGGTGGCCGGTCATCGGGCAGACGGAGGTGAACTCCTCGTGCCGGTGTTCGATGACGTAGGGCTCGGCTCCGGGGTTGTCGAAGAACTCGAGAATCTCTTCGGCGATCGGTCGCATGGCGTGTCCTGTGGGGTCACAGCGGATAGGTCGTCAGCAACTGGACGACCTTGGGCTGCTCAGGGTACACGCGAAGGCTGGCTCGGAACGCATCGCCCGCCGCCTCCCGGGCCGCGGCCTCGGTGCGATCGGAACGAAGCCACTCGTTGAGTTCGTTGACCCCGATGCCGTTGAGGGCGGGCCAGTATTCGGGATCGAGCTCGACGGCTCGACGATAGCTCTCGAGGCTCCCGTCGTAGTCGCCCTGCCTGAAGTAGGCGCGGCCGAGCCGCTCCCACGCCTGCGGGGCCGGTTCGATGGCGACGAGGACCTGTCCGGCGTTGATGGCTTCCGCGAATCGCTCTTCGCTGGCATAGCACTCGACGAGACTTCGAATGACCGCGGGTTCGTTGCCCAGGAGCTCCAGGGCGATCTCGAAGGCGTCGATCGCGTCGCTCATCCGGTCGACCCGCATGTAGGCCTCGCCGAGATCGGCGCGTGCCCGTCCGTCGTCCGGGGCGAGCACCACCGCCTGCTCGGCGGGTGCGATCGCGTTCGATGCCATGTCCAACCCCAGATACGAGCTCGACATGCCCACCAGCGCCTCGACGCTGGTCGGATCGACGACCAACGCCTGCTGATAAGCGCGGATCGCTTCGCGGAGTTTTCCGAGGACCTGGAGCACCTCGCCGTAGCCCATCTGGGCTTCGAAACTTCTCGGGTCGAGTCGGGTCGCCCGGGCGAACGCCGGTTCGGCCCGCTCGTACTCGCCGAGATCCTCGTAGGCGACGCCGATGCCGACGTAGGCGACGGTCAGTGAAGGGTTCTCGTCGAGGAGTTCCTCGAAGATCTGGATCGCCTTCTCGTGATCACCGGACTCGATCGCGGCGCGACCTTCGTCGTTCCGGAAACTCTGGATCGCCGTCGGCTCCCGGACGTCGGCGACGACGCGAGTGGGCGCGGGCAGCGCGAACGAGTCGTCGGACTGATCGTTGCCCCCACTCTTGCACGCAGCGAGCGCGAGGGGCAGCGAAAGGACGATGAGAAGTGGGTTCTTGGACATGGTTGATTCAAGCCTCGGGTGCGGAGGATCAGTCCTCCACGTGTCTTCCGTCGGCATAATCAGGCACGAGGTGACAAGGAACCCAGCATTTCGAGGTTGATCACGTCCCAACTCCGGCCATCGACCTCCCCTTCCTTTTCCGTTTCAAGAACCATCGGAATCTCCTGCCACGCGGAAACCCCGAGTACGGCCTCGAAACAGGGGATTCCACAGGTCCCATGTCCGATATGGGCATGCCGGTCCTTCCGACTGCCCAGATCACCGACCGAGTCGTTCAGATGAACCGAGATCACCTGATCGAGCCCGCAGGTCGACTCGAGTCGGTCGAGCACCGCCTGCGCCTTCGTCGCCGTGGACATGTCGTGGCCCGCGGCGACCGCGTGGCAGGTGTCGAAACAGAATCCGACCCGTTCCGGGGCCGCCACCCGGTCCCGGATCCAGGCGAGTTGGCCCGGGTCGTACCCGAGATTGGTCCCGCTTCCCACCGTGTTCTCGAGCGCAGTCCGGACCTCGAACCCCCGCGTCTCCCGCTCGAGCCGGTCGAGCGCGGTCACGATGCGGGCCAGTCCCTTCTCCTCCGCCGGCGTCGGTTCCGCCCCCAGCACGTTCGGCTCGCCGGGCTTCCGCTTCGACTCGAGATGAGCGCCCGGATGCGCGACGCAGGTTGGAATCCCGAGCGCCTCGCATCGTTCGAGTTCGTCGCGCTGGAGCGTGACCGACTTCTCCCATCCCTCGGAATCCGGCGACGCCATGTTCACGAGGTAGCTGTTGTGACTGACCACGCGATTCGGCCGATCGCCCCAGCCGAGCCGTTCGATGCCCGCCTTCCACGCGGCGACGTCGTCGGCGGCGAGCGGCTTCGATTTCCACTGCCGCTGGTTCTTGGTGAACACCTGCACGCAGTCGCATCCCAGCGCTTCGACCGCTTCGAGCGCGTGGTGCATGCCACCCGCGATGGAGAGATGCGATCCGAGCCAGGGGCCGCGTCCGCGCCCCCCCTCCGGGCGATCATCCGTTTCGTTCGTCTTCCTGGCCACGTCTCATGTTCCTTTCCGTCGCTTCAGATCGTTTCGTCACCCATCCATCCGTCGTACATGCTCGTCGAAATCCTTCTCGGCCTCCGCCAGTCTCGCGTCCCGACGCGCTTCGAGATCCTCGTGGTGGGCTCGATGCAGCAGGCTTCGAACCGACGATGCGAAGACCAGGACATCCGCGAACAGGACGATGGCACCCCAGCCGATCGCCCCGATGAACGCCGCCAACGCGAGCTTGGGGCCCGTCGCCGCGATGCCACCGGGCGGCAGGAGTCCGGCGAAGTGCGAGCCGAGCACCAGCACCACGCCACCGATCGTGAGCAGAAAGGCCCACGGTGCCGCCTCGAGATTGCCCTGGGCGAGGTCGTCCTGCAACCACCAGGCGGTCCGGCGACCGAACACCGTCGCGACCACGCCGGTCACCAGCACCACCGTGATCGAACCCGCCTCGATCATCGCGCGACCGGGAACGCCCGGCAGCAGCGCAACGACGACGAGTCCCGCGACCCCGAGCAGGATGACGATTCGAACCATAAGCCGAATCCTCCGGAACGGGCCACCGGAATCCCGTTCGGGATCCATCTCCCTGCTGGTCCGGAACCACACACCGACCACCGTCGCGGCCGCGGCGGGAATCGCGAACCAGACCGGAAACGTCCTGATGATCGAGATCGCGACGACGAGGAATCCGATCTGGGCGATGGCGATCACGCCAGCCCGCCAGATGACGCCCACGATCGTCGAATAGGAGGACCGGGCGAGGGAGTCCGCGTCGCGAACTCTTCCACCCGCGTCCCGAGCGCCGCACTCGGGGCAACGCGAACGTTTCGCAAGGCCCGTGAGGTCGTATCCACACCGTCCGCACTTCGCCGAGCGCGACTCGTTCGAACGCCGGACCTCGGGAGACGCCGGCATCGGCGTCAACCCACGACGGCCGTGGCATGGTGGACGGCGTTTCGGAACATGGCGAGGCCCGGCGTGTCGCCGGACCGGACGGACGCCTCGAGTCGGGTCCAGGTCGGATGCTGGGACCAACGCGTGTATCGCTCCGGATGCGGCATCAGGCCGAAGACCAGGCCACTGGCATCGCAGATTCCCGCCACCCGTCCACGCGAACCGTTGAAGTGGTCCGCCTCCGTGTACCGCAGGGCGATCCGACCCTCGGACTCGAGGGCCGCGGTCGTCTCGTCGGTGGCGACGAACCGACCTTCGCCGTGCGCGGAGGGAAGAACCATCGCCTCGGCGGGGACATCCCCGAGCCCCGCGGTCCAGATGCAGCGGGTCGATTCGGGAATCTCGACGCCGGTCCACACGTCGTGGAATCGCCCGCGTTCGTTCGGGGCGAGGGCGACCGCCGGGACCGCGGGCTCCGTCGGCCACGATTCCCCGTCGGCCGGACCCGGCAGCAGGCCGGCCTGGACCGCGATCTGGAAGCCGTTGCACGGCGCGATCATCGGGACGCCGCGATCGATCGCGGCGGCCAGTGCCGGATAGAGGCCACGGCGGATCAACTGGGCGAGCACCCGGCCCGCGCCGCCGTCGTCTCCGTAACTGAATCCCCCGGGCAGTCCGATCAACGCGAATCGATCGACGAGCGCGGGGCGTTCGATCAGGTCCGAGAGCAGGATCGATTCGGGCGACGCGCCTGCGGCTTCAAAGGCGAGGGCGAGTTCGCCGTCGCAGTTGATGCCCGGCGCCGTGACCACCAGCGCCTTCGGTCGCTCGTCCCGGCCGTGCTCGTCGTTCATGCCGTTTCCACCATGCTTGCCGGTCATCGATCGCACCCCCGCTTCCAGGCATCCTCGAACCGTGACGCGACGTCGGATGCCGATCCGAGATCGGCGGCCGAGACCGAGATCCCCCCACCATCCGACCCGGTCTCGACGAACGTCCCGACGACGCCATGCGGAATCCCCGCGAAGAGACGTTCCAATGCCGGGAGATCCGACTCGGCGACCTCGAGGAGGTACCGGGAGTGGTTCTCGGCGAACGCGCGGGCGACCGAAGAGACGGCGCCGCCTTCGACCGGCACCGCGTCGAGATCGAATTCGAGACCGAGACCACCCGCGAAGGCCATCTCGATCGCGGCCGGCAGAATTCCGCCCTCGCTCGCGTCATGAGCCGACCGGACCAGGCCCTGACGAATCGCGTCGTGAACGATCCGCGCGATCCGGGGTCCCAGATCGAGGTCGACCACCGGCAGTTCATCGACGCCCGCGGTGGGATCTCCACCGACCCGGAGATAGTGCGAGCCACCGAGGTGGTTCGTCGTCGTCCCGATCGCGAGCAGGCGGCTGCCGGGACGTTTGGCGTCCATGGTGGTCGCCAGTCGTTCCTCGGGAACGATGCCCATGCCGGAGATCAGCAAGGTCGGCGGAATTCGAATCGTCCGCCCGTCCTCGGTCGTGAACTGGTTGTTCAGGGAGTCCTTGCCGCTCACGAAGGGCGTTCGATACGCGAGACCGCCGTCGAGGCAGGCTTCGGCGGCGCGAACCAACGAGCCCAGGTTCCGAGGATCGTCGCATCCGGGCCAGCAGAAGTTGTCGAGGATCGCGATGCGATCGGGATCCGCGCCGACGCAGACCATGTTCCGAACACACTCGTCGATCGCCGCCAGTCCCATGACGTAGGGATCGCGGGCGAGCCCGGTGGCGAGTCCGTGCCCGATGGCCAGCCCGCGCGGGCGATCGGGAACCGGACGGATCACCGCGGCGTCCCCCGGGCCCGCGTTCGGGCCGACGAAGGGCTTCACCACGCTGCCACCCTGGACCTCGTGGTCGTACTGCCGCACGATCCACGCCTTGCTCGCGAGATTCGGATGTCCCAGAAGCGCGGCCGTCATGTCGAACACCCCGGCGACATCGCCGATGGCTCGCATCGATTCCACGCCGACGTCCTCACCGCCGGCCTCGCGGGCGGCCCACTCGGGATCCCACACCGCCTCGCGGAGCGGCATGGGCACGCCGTCGTGCATGAACTCCATGGCGATCCGCCCGACCTCGACGTCGCCCCAGTGGAGCACCAGTTCCCGGTCGGGCGTTCCGAACTCACCGAGATCGCACCACTCGACGTCGTGACGGTCGCAGATCGCCGCGATCGCCTCGACGTTCTCCGCCGGCACCGCGAGCACCATGCGTTCCTGCGCCTCGCTGATCCAGACCTCGACCGGACTCAGGCCCTCGTACTTCAGCGGCGCCCGATCCAACCGGACCGCGGCACCGATCTTCTCGCCCATCTCGCCCACGGCGCTGCTGAAGCCACCGGCCCCGCAGTCGGTGATCGAACTGAAGAGGCAGCCGTCCGGATGATCACGGGCCGCGAGCACCGCGTCGAGCGTGACCTTTTCGGTGATCGCGTTGCCGATCTGCACCGCGTGACTGAATTCATCGGCATGGGTGTCGGTCAGTTCCGCGCTCGAGAAGGTCGCGCCATGGATCCCATCCCGGCCCGTGCGACCGCCCATCGCGATGATCCGGTCACCGGGACGGGCGTCGCCTTCGATGAGGTCGCGGGGCATGACGCCGACGCATCCGACGTAGACGAGCGGATTGCCGATGTAGCGATCGTCGAACCACACGCCCCCGTCGATGGTGGGAATGCCCATGCGGTTGCCGTAATCCCGAACCCCGCCGACCACCTCGCCCAGGATGCGGTGCGGATGCAGGCAGCCCGCGGGGATCTCCGCGGGCGCGTCGGTCCCGACGCAGAACACGTCGGTGGCCGCGATCGGCTTCGCCGCCAGTCCCGTGCCCATGATGTCCCGGATGCAACCGCCGATCCCGGTCGCGGCGCCGCCGTACGGTTCGATCGCCGACGGATGGTTGTGCGTCTCGACCTTCATGCACACCGCGGTGTCCTCGTCGAACCCGACGATCCCCGCATTGTCCACGAAGACCGACAGGCACCAGTCGTCGAGGCCGTCCGCCATCAGCTGGTGCGTCGCGGCGGCGACGGTCGACTTCAGCAGGTTCTGGATCCGGACCCGCCCGTCGTCGTCGACCGAGTGGCCGGGCCGATCGGCCGCGGTGTCGCGAATCGAGAAACCGGAATCGCCCGCCGGCTCGCGGTACTCGATCGTCGCCTTCAGCGTCTTGTGAACGCAATGCTCCGACCAGGTCTGGGCGAGGGTCTCGAGTTCGATCTCGCGAGGCTCGCGACCGAGCCCTCGGTAGTGGGACTGGATCGCCCGCATCTCGTCGAGCGAGAGAAAGAGGTGGGCATCACGACTCAGTCGCTCGAGCCCCGGGTCGTCGAGTTCACACAACGGAACGTCGCGAACCTCGAACGGCTGCTGGTGGCCGACCGGGAACGACTCGGGGTGGTACGGCCCGGTGTGGATCGCATGGACCACCGGATTCGCGAGGAGGCGGGTCGCCAGCTCGCAACCGGCCTCCGCATCGATCCCGCCGAAGGTGTACCGCCGACCGGTCCGGACCGTGAACGCGGGCGTTTCCCCGCCACCGAGCATCGCATGGATCGCGGTCGCGATCGAGGCGGCCGCGGGATCCATCACGCCGGGGAGCGGGTGCACTTCGATCACCACGTCGTCGGCCCCGACCGCCGCCGCGCCGATGACCGGCGACTGGGTCACGGGGTCCGCGAGCAGTTCGTGGGCGATCATCGTGAGCGCCTGGCCGGTGAAAGCCCCCTCGATCAGATAGACCGCCGCGCAGTCGACCGAACGAGGGGTGAGCGACGCGGGCAGGCCCTCGATTTCACGACGCAGGGCATCCGCGGCCGGATCACCGAATTCGGCACGCCGATGGATCTCGATGCGGTGGACGGTGGTGGTCATGGTCGGGGACGCGGCGTTGGCAGTGGTCATTTCCGCGGTATTTTACGGGATCCGCCGCCAGGGGGCCGGCGGCAAGGATCAACTGGCGCCTGATCCCGGATCCCCCGGCATGCCCCTGGGATCCAAGTCCGACGGCATCACGAAAACGCGGCCTCGTCGCCGAAGCGACGAGACCGCGTGAGTGGATCGAGGAGCCGGGAGTCGACCCGGCGGTGCTCAGAACATGAGCTGGACGTAGGTCCGGATGGTGTAGGCGTCGCTGACCGGCGTCGATCGGACGCCGGTCTCGATCGTGGTCCACGCGGGCGCGATCGACCGGGGGTAGTAACTGGCCGAGAAGCCCCACTTCAGGTCGTTTCCATCGAGATACCAGGTACCACCGGCGGTGATGCTCTGGAAGTTTCCGGTATCCGCGAACGCACCGTAGAAATCGGAGGGGGCCGGAGGCGTGTTCGCGAGCGCACCCAGGTTCCCGTTGTCGACGACCTCCATGTAGTCGAAGCCGACGAATGCCTCGAAATCGGCACTGAGGTACATCGAGCCGTAGAGGCTCGCCCCGAACATGCCGACGTTGCCCGCATCGAAGGTCGGGTTCGAGTTCCCGATCGGCTGGAAACCGAAGTAGAGATACGAGGCCGACGACGAGATGTTGTGATAGTAGGCGGAGGCGGTGATGCTGCCACCACCGAGGTTCCAGGTGAGATCACCCGTGAGTGCGAACCAGTCGTTGTAGCCGGAACCCGGCGTCTGGTTGTAGCTCGTCGGATTCAGCATGACCTTGCTCTGCTGCCAGTGGGCGCCAACGCCCAGGAGCACGCCCATCTCCGATCCCGGCGGAGACGTCATCGAATCGAACTCCCGCCAGTTGCCGGCGAGCTTGAATTCCACGCGGCCGGAGAACGAAAGCTCCGCCTGCGTGAAGTTGTAGGGCGAGTTCAGCGGCTGCGTGGTGCTGAAGTGATAGGTATCGAAGATCCGGTCGTTCGCCCCGTCACTGAACGCGACCCGCATCCGCGTGCTGTCACCGCTCCAGGCGAGTTCGACGCCCTGACTTCGGCCAAGCCCCATGTGAAGTGCGACGGTGTTCCGCTCACCAGTCAGCTGGTTCGCGATCGGGACCTCCCAGCCTCGATCGAAGGGAAGCTTGAACTGGCCGAATCGCACGGCCCATCCGTTCCCGACCTCCTGAAGGATGTAGGCGTCAAGCAGTTCGAACGCACCGTTGGACGATCCGTTCTCCGGCGCGGAGGCGGCGACCGGCGTGGAGTAGAGCTGGATCGAGTTGGGACGCTCGTTGGCGAATTGGCCTTGAACGCGGAATCGAGTGTCCGGGCCGAAGACGTGCCCCTTGAAGTCGAGCCGCGCGTGCGGAATGTCGAAGCCACCTCGGCTGGTGACGTCGTCTTCCGGCCCGAACGCCGGCTGCTGCTGGCCCTGGTCATCGAAGGGCGGCCAGCCTTCCCGGATGCTCGAATCCATGTATCGAACCTGGACCATGCCGCCGACTTCAAGTCGGAATCGGCCGTCCGGGCTCGCGAGGAAGAAGCCATCGTCCCAGCCCGCGGTCATGCCGCTCGACTGGAGGCTGACCCTGGTCTCCGCATCCGCAAGGACGTCGGTGACCACACCCCGGATCTGGCCGGCTCGCTCCTGGGTGAGCCAGTCGCTGGAGTCCGCGGCTTCGAGCTCGTTGACCCGTGTCTTCAGGGTCTCGTTCTGCTTCTCGATGTCGGCGAGGCGGCGTGCCATCTCCTCCATCGCGGTCGCGTCCTGCCCCTGGGCGGAAGCCGTCAAGAGCGTCGCGGTGACGCCCAGAAGCCCGCCCGTCCGTCCAATTCGCATCCTGCGCATGGAAAACCTCGTGATCTTGGTTGAGTGAATCCGTATCGCGTATATCGGCCGACCGGCCGCTTCTCATGAGAAACCCGGTCCGGCAATCCTGAATCGGAAGAACGCCCCCGGTCATCCGACAAACGCCGACCGGCCCCGCATGGCGGAACCGGTCGGCGTGATCTGGAAACCCGGATCGTTCAAGCGAGCGATCGCGGCCTCGGGAACGACCTCTGGATCAGAACAGGAGCTGCAACTGGGCCCGAACGGCCCACTGGCCATCCTGACCGGGTTCGTCGACCCGGAAGCCCGCACTGTTGGCGACGAAGGCGCCGGTGGCCAGTGATGCGAAGTTGTAGGTGAAGTCGGCGGTGAACTTCATGCTCCGATTGATGAACCAGTTCCCACCCACCGTGAATCCGTCGAAACGAGCGATTTCGGAAGCCGTGGGCGGGTCGTAGTCCATGTACTCGTAACGAGCGAAGGCCTCGACCGACTCGGTCACGAAGTAACCACCCTGGATCGTGACGCCCCACGGATTCGTCGACTGCGAACCAG
The DNA here is from genome assembly GCA_029248335.1 of Phycisphaerales bacterium. Classification (GTDB taxonomy): domain Bacteria; phylum Planctomycetota; class Phycisphaerae; order Phycisphaerales; family SM1A02; genus UBA12014. The sequence continues at coordinate 1,367 of JAQWJM010000013.1, read as the reverse complement.
GCTCGTCCACGTTGGTCCACACTCCGGAGACGAAGAGGCTCGCCCCGGAGAGATCCCAGGTGAAGTCACCGGTCACGCCGTGGACCTTGGTTCCTTCGGCGACGCCGATGTTCTGATTCGCCCGCTGGGTCACCGCCGCCACGCCGGCCATCATGCCGGCATCACTGCCACGAGCGCTGCTGAAGTCCTTGAACTGGCTCCATTCACCGGAGAGCTTGAATTCCGCCCGGCCGGCGAACGAGTAGTTGGTGCTGGTCCTGTCCCAGTTGGTGTCCTGGCTGTTGGTGCGGCCGGGGCCGAATCCTCGGGAACCGATGCCATCACCGGTCCAGACCGCGACCCGATACGCCTCGGCTTCGTAGCCGACCTGGATCCCCTGCGAATATCCCTGGTTGAAGTACTCGTTCACGATCGAACGCTCGACGGTGAGCTGCTTCGAACTGGAGACAAGCTCTTCTCGCATCCACGGGGCCTTGAACTGGCCGACCTTGATCGCGATGCCGTTTTCGAGCTTCTTCTGAACGAACGCATCCTCAAGCCGAAAGATCCCTCCGAGCCGTGTGAATCCCGCCTTCACCTTGTACGTCCAGGACTTGTCGAACACGTTTCCGGAAAAGGAAAGCTTGGTTCGACGATTTTCGAAGCCGTACGCGGTTCGCTGCGCTCCTGCGGAGTTCAACACCCAGCGCACCTGGACCTGACCACCGACCTTCAGCTTGAAGCTTCCGTCGGGCGTCGCGATGAAGAAGCCCTTGTTCCAGCCCGCGGTGGCCCCGGAGTCCTGGAGGCCGGCCCGATTCGAGGCATCCGAGAGCGCGTCGGTGACGACGCCTCGGATTTCGTTCGCGCGTCGCTCGGTCAACCAGCCCACATCGGATTCCCGTCGAAGCCCCGCGATCTCGCCGCGGAGTTCACGAATCTCCTCGGCGATCTGGCGCGCGGTCTCGCGCTCGACGTCGGGGCCCGTTTCCGGCCCGACGTCGGACGCGATGGCGGGCGATGCGACGAGCACGGCGGAGGTGATCACGACACGCGTTCGAAATGGCATTGATTTACTGATCCCTTGTTGAACCGCTCGCGGTCTTCTCCGTCTTCCCGACCTTCGGGAAGCACGCAAACCGAGCGGCTCGAGCGCGGGCATCTTGACAGGGGAACCTGGCTCTCGCTGCGATTGCGACGCAATTTCACCAACTAAGAACACTCGCTTCACCGGACCCGAACGCCACTGCCCGTTTCAGACCAAAAAAAACCGGCCGGACCTCGCGGTCCGGCCGGCCGAGCCCTTGAAGCTCCACCCCCCGAGGGGGGTGGAGCGATCTTCGGGTGGATGAACTTCTGGATCAGAAGAGCAACTGCAGCTGGGCACG
>JAQWJM010000001.1:0-67544 GCA_029248335.1 Phycisphaerales bacterium | reverse complement strand
TCTCGGGATGGGATAGGGGCGCGAGAACAGATAGACCCCGGCCCCGAGCAGGTTGGGAAATCCGTTGCCGGTGGTGTCGATCGGCTGCTGCGACTTCAACACCGAGATCGCGTTGATCGGATCGCCCGAAGACGCGGGCGGGACCTCCCGGGGAGCCGGCGGCAGCGGCCGGCCCGTCGCGGACTCGACCGAGTCCGTGACGCACCCCGCGAGGGTCGCCGCCACCGCGATCGCGGCGACGGCCACGCGGAATCCACGGACCGGTCCGATGATTCGATGCCCATGCTTCACGTTGATCTCAGGCCTCTTCTTCCGTCGGATCGGAGGGGACTTCCCCCTTCGAGGATTGATCGGCGTCCTCGGACGTCTCGATCGGCTCGATCGGCTCGAATAACGCTCCGAGGTCGCTGTCTCCGCCGTCGAGGCGACCATCCCGAATCTGACGCCGGATCTTCTCGGGGAGCGGAAGCTCCTCCACCAGCGTGTCCGTGAAGTCGCGAAGCGATCCCGCACCCATGTCGGTGTTGCTGACCACCCGCGGCGTGAGCACGATGAGCAGCTCGGTCCGTCGTCGCACCTCGGACTCCGAACGGAACAACCCGCCGATCAGGGGGAGGTCGCCGAGCAGCGGAATCTTCATGTCGCGACGTTCGCTGTTCTCCTCGATCAGTCCGCCGATGACCACGGTCTCCCCGTCCTTCACGGTGACGGTGGTGTCGGCGGTCCGCTTGATGATGATCGGACTGCGGAACGTCTCGCTGATGTCCGTGGTCTTCTCGCTCAACCGCGAGATGGTGGGCCGGATGTCCATCCGCACGAAACCGTCCGGATTGATGGTGGGCCTGACCTCGAGAATGATCCCCACGTCCTGAGCCTGCACGGTCGTGCTCTGGGTGCCGGTGTCGAAGGTCGCGATCGAATCCGGAAGCCGGATCTCCTGACCGACCTGGATCCGACCCTCCTCGTTGTTCGCCACGGTGATCGAAGGGTTCGAGAGCAGCTGCAACCGTCCCTGGGCGTACATCGCGCTGAGGACGAGGTTGAGATCGTTGAAGCCCACCGAGAACGAACCCGACACCGGCTGGCTGAAGGCCCCGATGACGTCGGTGCTGCTGTACCGCACCGAACCCGAGGTCCGGAGCGGCACGACGCCGACCTTCTCGTTGAGCGTGACCCCGAAGTCCGAATCGTCTTCGAGGGTGATCTCCGCGAGCATGACCTGGATCAGAACCTGCGGCGGATCGACGTCGAGCTCCTTGATGATCGATTCGACCTGCTCCATGTATCGCGGCGAGGCGTTGACCAGGACCGCGTTGCTCTTGGCATCCCCGACGATCGTCACCTCGCGTTCGAGGAGCCGTGCCGCCGAGGGCAGCTGATCCGAGTTCAACGTCTCGACGAGCTTCCGCTGATCCTCGCTCACGAACTCGCTGACCACCCGGGCCACCTCGCCGGCTTCCGCGTTTCGAAGCGGGTAGACCAGCGTCTGGCGTTCATTGGCCTCATCGGCGTCGAGTTCCCTGACCACCTCGCCGACCAGTTCGAGATACTTCGGCGTTCCGGACACGATCAACGCGTTGATCCGGCTGTCGACGGTGATCGACAAGGCCTGACGTTCGTCGGGGACCATCGTGAGATCGGTGCCGAACATCTCGGTTTCGACGTCGCCGCCCGGCTGGGCCGCGACATCGGCGCTGCCGCCGATGTCCTCACGCGGCTTGAGCACGTAGAGGCTTCCCTGCTGTCGGAGCTGGAAGAGTTCGGTGAGGATCTCCGCCATCGCGTCCGCGTCGGCGTTCTCCAGCTTGAAGACCTCGATCCGCTTCGACCCGGTCGAACTGGTGTCGAGGTCACGGATCATCCGTTCGATGAGCAACATCGAATCCCGCGGGGCGGAGACGATCACGGTGTTGGTCCGCACGTCGGGAGTGAGTGCGATCGAGTCGCGGATCGCGCTCGAGACCTCGACCTCCATGCGACCGGATTCGTCACCCGGCTCGAGACCTTCCATCTCCTTGAGGTACCGCATCACGGTGCCGCGCTGCCCGGCTCGTCCGCGACGGCCACCCCCGCCATCGAGCACGCTTTCGATCAGGGCGACGGTCTCGAGGACGTTGGCCGACGCCAGCGGAACGTACTTCACTTCGACGATCGCGCCGGGCTGCTCGGAATCGAGTCGCGACACCAGGTCTCGGATCGCCTCGATGTCCGCGGGCGCGCCGGTCGCGAGGATCGCGTTGATGCGGTCGTCGGCGTTCACCCGCACGACCTCCTCGCCCCGGCGACGATTCTCGGTCTCGACGTAGAGGTCCTCGACGAGATCGACCAGGTCCGACGCCCGGTTCCGGGCGACGGGAATGATCTCGAGCGAGTGCCCTCCGATTCGATCCGACTGGGCCTGCATGAGGACGTCGACCAGATCGCGGATCACGGTCTGGTTCTCACGGCTGGCCGCCACGATCAACGAGTTGCTTCCATCCAGCGGTTCGATCGAGACGCGGTCGCTCGGCCCCTCGGCCTCGCCGAGACTCTGCATTCGATCCCGCATCAGGGACTCGAGTCTCGGCGCCATCTCGCGAGCCGAGCCTGAATCGAGCGTGAGCACCTCGATCTCGACCGCGGAATTCATCGGCGTCTCGGAAAGCCGCTTGACCAGATCCTCGATCGACCGACGGTCTTCGGGACTGGCCGCGACCAGGAGCGAGTTGGTCCGGGGATCGGTGATCACCAGCGGACGCTGCCGCCGGGCGACATCGGCGGGGAGATCCGCGTACCGACGTTCCATCACCTGTGCGACGGCTCGCGCCACCCGCTCCAGTCCGCCTCGGGTCACCGGTACCACGCGAATGTCCGCGGCGTCACCGATCGAATCGAGATCGAGATCCGAAGCGAGTCGCTCCACCACGTCGAAGGTGTCGTTGCCGGCCGCCACCACCAGGGAATTGGATCGATCGTCGGACATGACCACGGCCTGCTCGAGTTCGGCCGTCTCGGGCTGCACCCGACGAAGCCGTTCGAGGCGAGCGTCCATCAACGACTGGATCATCGGAGCCAACCGGGAGGCGCTCGCGTTGGCGAGCTCGATGATCCGGATCTCGCGGAAGTCCACCGGCACCTCGACGTCGAGTCGGGCCAGAAGATCCTCGAAGAGTTCGAAGCTTCGACCGCTGGTCGACACCACGATCGAATTGGTCCGGACGTCGGGGACCGCCTTGATCCGATCCTCGTCGCGGATCAGGCCCGATCGGTACTGCTGCTCGAAGAGCTGGCGGATCACGGTGGTGATCCGTTCCGACGATCCGTGTTCGACGGCGTAGATGCGGACCGCGGCGCCGGGGGCCGCGGCTTCGATGTCGAGCATCGCCACCAGCTCCTCGACCAGCGAGAGATTGGGCGGGCTCGCCACCACCACGAGGGCGTTCAACTGGGAATCGGCCTTGACCATGAGCCGGGACAGCGGCACGAAGACGTCGCTCTCCACCGCCCGGTCCCCGCCGAGTCGCATCGCCCGCATCCGCGCGACCTGGTTCTGCATCGGCGTTCCGCCGGGGATGTCGGTCTGGCCCTCGACCACCGCCGCCTGCACGAACTCCGCGAGGTCGCCGGCGTCCGCGTACTTCAGCGGGATCACCCGGGCCTCCACCCAGCCCGTGCCCACCTCGGAGTCGAGCTTGCCCACCATCACCTCGACGAACGCGACCGCGGATTCCTTGCCGACCGCGATCACCGTGTTGGTCCGTTCATCGACGGTCAGGGCCGCACGTCCCGTGAGCGACGCGCCGATCGCGCCTTCGGGTATCGCCGGGATGTCGGAGCCGGGCAGCACCGCGAGGTCGCGACCCTGCTCGAAGAGATCCTCGACGACCCCCACGAAACGGTCCGCGGCCATGTTCTCCAGCGGGAAGATCTGGACGGTCAGGGCTTCCGTGGTGGGAAGCCGGTCGAAGAGCCGGGCGACCTCGACCAGGGCCCGGGTGTTCGACGGCGTGGAACTGATGAGGATCGAGTTCCCCGCGACGTCGGCGGTGACCCGGATCGGACGCGAGAGATCGAGCGCGATCGGGGAACTTCGGCCACCGACCACGTTGAGCCGACGGATCTGTTCCTTCACCGCGGTCGCGATCGCGGTGCCGTCGGGCCCGCCACCGGCGGGATCGATCACCTGATCGATGAGCCTGACCACCGCCGCCGCCTCCGCCTGCTGCAGCTGGACGACGCGGACCTCGTTGGTCGCGAGATCGGCTTCAGGCTGGGCGTCGATCGCCTTCAGGATCCCGACCACCGTCTCGCGGTCGGCGGGATTCGCCACCACCAGCAACGCATTGCGACCCTCGACCGTGGAGATCTTGATCGGCTCCACCACGAGTCGCGACGTGGAGTCCGCGGGTTGGGCCTTGTCGAGCCCGATCCGCTTCACCGCCCGTTCCGCGACGCTCGCGGGAACGTTCTCGAGATCGATGAGGAAGATTCCCTGACCGGCCGCGGGCGCGAGTCGATCCATCTCGCCGATGGTCGCCGAGACCTCGTCGAAGAAGGGACCGGTCGACGCGATCACGAGGGCGTTGCCCACGGCGTCGACGTCGATCGAGAACGGGACCTTCGCCTGGGCGGCCTTCGTCGCGTAGGCCGCGCGAACCGATGCGGCGACCCGGGCCGCCGGCGCGGACTCGAGCCGGACCACCCGGACGGACACGCCCTTGACGTCCGATTCCTGCTGCAGGGCCGTCGCGAGCGTCCGGATCTGGATGAACTCCTCCTCGTCGGCCCGGACGATGACCGCGTTGGACGGCCGATCACCCACGATGCGGAGCGTGCCGCCGCGGTTCTGGCCTTCCGGAAGGTAGATGGTCCGCAACGCGGCGGCCAGTGATTCGGGATCGCCCGATCCGACGGGAATCAGTCGCGGGGCCGGCAGTCGCACGAACTCCGCGACGTCGAGCTGGGCGATGATTCGCTCGATCTTCTGGAGGTTCTGGCGATTGGCGGACACCACCAGCGAATTCGTCTGGACCTCGGCGCTCGCGCTCACCCATTCCTCGCTCTGCATCAGGACCGGCGGCGACTGCTCGCTCCGTTCCCGACCCGAGCGATCACCGTCGGCCTGGCGAGGTTCCTCGCGATTCGACTGCCGGCCCTCGCGTCGAGCCGCCTCGACCTGCGGACGGAACGCGTCGTTGATCGCCCGCGCGACGCTCCGGGCGTCGGCGTAGACGAGGGGGAGCACCGCGAGCTGGAGCGAGGCGTCGTATTCCTCGCTGTCGAGCTGCTCGACGAGCGCGAGGATCCCTTCCCATTCCACCTCCGCGGCGGTGACCACCAGGCTGTTGGTCGCTTCGTCGGCGATGATCCGGACGTTCTGCTTCCCAGGCGTGTCCGCCTCGAGGGCGAAGGGTCCGTAGAAGTTCCCGAGCGCGTCCTTGAGCTTCATCGCGTCCGCGAACTGCAGGGCGACGAAATCGGTCTTTCGAGTCCTGGTCCCGGGTGCGTCGAGCTCGGAGAGGATCGTGTCGATGACCTCGAACTGATCCGGCGTCGCCCCGACGATGAGCTGGTTCTCGAATCGGTTGTAGTCGACCGCGACGTCCTGCCAGTCGATGCCGCGGGCCAGCAGGAGTCGGTCGAGGGTGTAGGAAACGTCGACCGCGGGCGCGTATTCGAGCGGAATGATCCGGTACTCGATCGGACTTCGGGCCGGGGCCTCCTCGAGCTTCGCGAGAATCGACTCGATGACCGGCAGGCTCTCCTTGGTCGCGGTCACCACGATCGAGTTCGACCGACGGTCCGCCACGATGGTGGCCTGGACCTCGATCGGCGCTGCGTCCGGATCCTCCTCGATCGCGATCGAGATGCCGGTGGTCCGCCCCTCCTCGTCGAGCCGAAGCGTCTCCTGCAGGATCCGACTCGCCTCACCCGCGTCCGCGACTTGGAGGTTGTAGGTGCGGATCACGCTTTCCGCGGTGTCGTCGGGCGCGTCGAGTCGCTTGATCAACGCGGCGATCTGCGGATAGAGCGACGCCGGCGCATTGACCAGGACCGAGTTGGTCCGGGCGTCGGGCGTGATGACGACGCCGTCGCCACCCCGGCGGTCGAACTGGGCCCCGATCAGGGCCGCCATGTCGGCGGCGTCGCCGCGTTCGATCACCACGATCTCGAGCGACCTCGATCCGGTGAGATCGGGGGCGTCGATCCGGGCGACCAGATCCTTGACCATTCGAACGTCGTCCTCGGTACCCGCGACGATCATCGCGCCGGAGGTCTCGATCGGCGTGACGACCACCGTGGCGCTCGTTCCGTCGTTGCGGCTCCGATCCCGCAGGAACCGGCTGACCGCCCGGGCGACGTCGTCGGAATCGGCGAATTCGGTGCGGACGACCTCCACCACCGAGTCGCCGCCGGCGAGGAGACCCGAGAAGTCCTCGAGAATCGCGTCGACGCTCGCCTGCTGTCCTTCACTGCCCACGACGAAGAGCGTTCCGGAACGCGAGTCGGCGAAGATCTTGGGGCCGGTCGATTCCTCGTCGCTCCGCCACCAGCGGAATTCGGTCTCGCCGCCGCCCAGTGCGTCGGAAAGCACCTCCTCGAGCAGCGAGACGTCCGCCCCGGGAACCCGGTAGTACCGGACGATGCGTCGTTCGTCGTCGGGGGTGGGAACGTCGAGTGATTCGATGAGTTCCTCGACCAGGTCGAACCGGTCACCCTGCCCGCTCACCACGAGCGCGTTCAGACGCTCGTCGATTTCGACCGCGATGCTGCCGAGACCGCTGCGGGTCTGGTCGCCGCGACTCCGGGAGCGGAAGCCGAAGCCGCCGAAGCTCGAATCGCTGCGTGTGAGCGACGAGACCAGCGACTCCACGGTGCTCTTGATCTCGTTGGCCCGGGCGTTCCGGAGCGGGTAGATCCGGTATTCGTATCCGGCCTTGCCGTCCTTCTCGTCGAACGTCTTCGCAAGCTGCGAGACCTCCTCGAACGTCGGATCGTCGCAGGCCACCAGCAACGTCGCGCCACCGGTGCGGCCGGTGATGGCCACCGCGGCGGACTGGGTGCGGCGACCTCGTCCGGTCGAGAAGAGCCGGGCCCGGTCGTCGTAGAACCCCTGCACCGCGGCGGCGACCTCGCCGGCATCGGCCCGGGTCAGCTCGATGGTGCGGACCGGAAAACGACTGGTCGCCTCCCGATCGATGCGTTCGAGCACGTCACGCATCTCGGCGAGCGTGGGCGCGTCCGCCCGGACCAGAAGCACGCCGGAGGCGTCGTCGGCGAGCACCAGGGTGGTGGCTCGCAGTCGTTCGTCGCCGCCGATCACCGCCTGGTCGAGGAGCCGCGCCGCGGCGGTCGGCCGTGCGGCGGCGAGCTCGATCACGGTGAGCGGGTTCCGCTCCCGGCCGTCCTCGACGTCGAGCTGCGCGAGCAGCGATTCGACCTCCGCCAGTTCCTCGGTGCTCGCGGTCACGACCAGCTGGTTGCTGCGGGCGTCGACCGCGAAGTCCGGCTCCGCCGCGGTGGCGGCGCCGCTGCGGCGGATGTTGCGGAATCGCGTCTGGAAGATCTGCCGGAGGGTCCGCTGCAGTTCGCTGGCGCTGGCATAACGAAGCTGGAAGAGTCGCAACGTCGCACGCTCCGCCTTCGGCGACTGGGTCGCGAGCTCGACGTAGCGGTCGACGAAGGGGATCGCCTCCCGCGGCGCGAGGACCACCAGCGCGTTCGCCTCGACGTCCGCGACGGCGCGGATCAGCGTCGGATCGAAGCGGGCCTGCACCGGACGACCGTCACCGTCGAGCGTGACCGAGAGTTCCCGATAGCGGTTCCGGCCGGGCGACTGCAGCAGCGAAATCAGACCGCTCGCGGCCCGACTTGCGCTCATCTCGTCCAACCGGTAGATGCGGACGACCACTTCGGGGGCATCCGCGGGCCGGGCGACCGACCCGATCAGCTCCGCGAGGAGTTCGAAGTCCGTCTCGCGACACGCGACGATCAGCGAATTGCTGGTGACGTCGGCCACGACCGTGGTTCGGCGACCGAGGTCGCCGGGACGGCCACCCGCCGGAACGAGCTGCCGGATGGTCTGACCGACCACCGACGCGACGTTTCGAACGTCCACGCCGGGGGGAAGCGGCACGGTACGGATGATGCTGCCTTCCTCGGGAAGCGTGTCCTCGACCTCGTCGGCGAGCTCGACCACCTGATCGAGTTCCCGAGGCGAGCCGAGAATGATCAGTGAATTGGTTTCGGGGTCGATCGCGATCACGATCTCCGCCTCGTCCTCCTCGATCTCCTCGGTCGCCTGCGACGCCGTCACGGGGGCCGCCGCGGCGTCCTGCCCGAGGGGGCTCGCCGCGAGGGCGATGCCCGCGATCGCGACCCGCGCGAATCCCATCAGGCCGCCCCGGTGCGTTCCGAGGTCGACGGGCGTCGCGGACGACACCTTGCGACCGGCGCCATCGGACTCCTTGGACTCCTTGGACTCCTTCAGGAGTTCCTCGATCGGCACGATCCGGACCCGGTCGTCGTCCTCGCGGTCGAGCATTCGTTCGAGCATGCGGGCGATGTCCTCCGCCGAACCCCGGCTCGGGTCGATGGGCACGGTGCGAAGTTCACGGGCGACGTTGAGCGTGGCATCGTCGATGCCCTCGACGATCGCCCGGATCTCCGAAAACTGGTCGGGGGTCGCCCGGACCAGCAGGGTGTTGCTCGAGGCGTTCACCCGGATCGCGGGCGGCGCCTCACCATCGTCGGCGACCGCGAAGAGTTCGTCGAGGGTGGTCGCGAGTTCGCGGGCGTCCGCGTTCCGGACTTCCAGAACCCGGATCGATCGGCCGCTTCCACCCGGGGCGGCGACGTCGAGCTGAGCGACGAGCTGTTCCGCGGCGTTCAGGGCGGCGAGCGGGCCGGTGACGATCACCGCGTTCAATCGATCGTCGGGCAGCACCCGGATCGGCGGTTCCTCGCTGACCTGCCCGCGGGCCCGCGCCATCATCAGTTCGGCCCGCATCCAGCTGGGGAGATCCCGCGGCTGAAGCACCGAGTCCTCGGTGAGCAACGACTCCACCAACGGCGCGACCCGTGAAGCCGAGGCATGCTTGAGGAAGACCGTCCGGACCTGCACCCCACCGCCGGAGCTCGCCATCGCCGAGAGCTGCTGGGCGACGATCTCCTGGAGTCGGGGCGAGGCGGTGACCACGATCGAGTCCGACCGGCCCGCGGAGGCGACCACCGGGCGGGCTTCGCCGGGTCGGGCGTCGCTCGCCGCGTCGAGCGACTTCTGAAGGGCGCCGGCCATGTCCGCGGCCCCGCCGGCGGGGACCGGATACACCCGGACCTCGACCGACGCGCCCGCGTCGACCTGGTCGAGTTCGCGTGCGAGCGTCGAGGCGATCGCCTGCAGTTCCGCCGGCGCGGAAACCAGGATTCGGTTCGACGAGACGTCCGCGGTGACGCTCGGTTCGGAGACCACGAGACCGGCTCGGGCCGCATCGCGCAACGCCGCCGGCCATCGCGTTCGATCGCGAAGCACCGGGGCGATGACCGCGGCCACCGCGTCGGCGGACGCGTTCCGCATCGTGATGATCTTGAAGTCGACGGGCGGGAGCACCGGGATCTGGGCGTCCCATTCCGAAAGCAGGGCGACGGCCCGTTCGGTCTCCTCCCGGGTTCCGACCACGAGGACCGAATTGGTCTCGGGTTCGGCGAGCAGTTCCAACGTCGAGCGAAGGCCGCCGGGGCGGGTTCGATCGAGCACGGTCTGGGCGGTCCCGGCGATCCTGGCGGCGTCGGCACGGGCGGGCGTGAAGGTGGTGTAGACGAGATCGGCATCGACGTCGGGACGGTCGAGCTTCTCGATCAGGTTCTCGGCGAGGTTCACCGCGGGCTGCGGCCCGCTGACGATGAGACTGTTGGTCCGCGCGTCGGCCTCGACCCGGACGGTCGGGGTGAGATCGATCGCGCCGCGACTGCGACGGATCCGTTCCACGAGCACGCGGGGATCGCTGCTCTGCTGGTCGTCGAGGAGCTTCTGCACGATGGGTGCGATCCGGCCGGCGTCCGCGTGGGCGAGTTCGAAGGTCCGCGCATCCATCGCGTCGGTCGCGGGACGGGCGTCGAGCGGCTTGATGAGCACCTCGACCTCCTCGATCTCCTCCGGGACGCCCACCAGCAGGAGTGCGTTCGAGCCCGCGGCGGGAATCACCTTGACCTCCATCGCATCACCCGTCGCCGGGCTGGTCATGCTGGGAAGGGCCTGCTGGAGCGCCGCCGCGACGACCGCGGCGTCGGCGAACATCAGCGGTCGGACGCGGACCGTCGGATCGCCGACGACCTGGGCCGAGGAGTCCAGCGTCTTGATGAGCTGTTCGGCGACGGGCATCACCACCTCGGGCGCCGAGATGATGACGGTGTTGGTCTTTCGATCGGCGGTGACCGTGAGCAACCGATCGATCTCGCGGCCGGGCTGGCCCGAGGTCTCGGTCATCCGTGCGACGAGGATCTCCCGAAGCATCGGAACCACCGAATCGGCGCGGGCCTGGACGAGTCGGAAGGTCCGAAGGACCGTCGTCGGGACGACGGGGCCGGACTCCAGCGAGTCGACCACCTGACCGACGCGTTCGAAGATCGCGGTGGGTCCCGAGACGAGCAGCGTGTCGCTCGCCGCATCGATGCTGATCGAGATGGAACCCGCGAGGCCGCGATCGCCGCCACCGAGGTGTCCGCCGTCGGCGAGGTCCCGCAGCGTGCGGGCGGCCGCCTCGAGCTCCACGGTCGGCAGCTTCCAGGTGCGGATCTCCGTCTCGTCGACGATCTGGGTCTGGTCGAGCTGTTGCACGAGCTTCTCGAAGCCGGCCATCCGCTGGATCGGCGCGTCGACGATCAGGGCGTTCATCTGGGGGTTCGCCCGCACCACCACCTCGCGGGCCTGCTGGAGGTCCGGCCGGGGGCGACCCCGACTGTCCCGGGGCATCGGCGGCTCGGGATACATCTGATCGATGGTCGTCGCGAGGTCCTCGGCGAGGGCGACGCGAAGCGGGAAGATCCGGATCTCCCGACCTTCCGCATCGAGGCGGTCCGCGTCGTTGAGATCCGTGACGATGGCGCGGATCTCCTCGAGCAGGTCCGGATGGGCGGCGACGATCAGGGCGTTGGTCGCGACGTCGGCGCTGATCCGCACCGGCTTCTCGGCCTTCTCCTCGTTCGAACGCCGCTCGTAGGTCTGGCCGAGCGCGTTGGCCAGGTTGACCGCGTCGGCGGTCCGGACCTGGAGAATGCGGATCGGCGGCAGCGCCTCGTCCGCGGTGTCGATGGTGTCGACGATCTGTCGGATGATCTCATGCTCGCGGGGTTCCGCGGCCACGAGGATCGCGTTGACCTGCGGCAGGGCCTCGATCACCGGGGCGGGGCCGCCGAGCGTCGCCATCGCCAGCTCGTTTCCGAGCAGCTCGACGATCATCGTGGCGACCTCGGTCGCCTCGCCGTGGCGAAGCGAGATGAGCCGGATGTCCGGCGGACTCGCCTGCGCAGACTCGAGCTGGGCGACGATCTGCGTGAAGCGGTTGAGCGACGCGTCCTCGCCGACCGCGAGGATCGTGCCGTTGACCGCGTCGACCTCGACCTCGACGCCGGTGAAGTCCGGATCGCCTTCGGTCTGTTCCTCGAAGAGCCGGCTCGCCCGTCCGGAGATCTCCGTGACGTCGCCGGTGGTGATCTCGAGGACGCGAAGGGCGCGGGTGACCGGCACCGCTTCGAGATCGGTGAGGATCTCGTCGACCTTGCCGAAGGTGAAGTCGTCACCGGCGACGATGAGCGTGCGACTGCGCGGTTCGAACTGGACGGTCACCTCGACGGCCTTCTCGCCGTTCGATCCCGGACGACTCAGGACGCCTTGTCGGGCGAGGTTCTGGAGCGTGCTCGCGATCTCCGAGCCCTCGCCGCGGTCGATGTTCCAGGTCTTCAGCGTGGCCTGCGGGGGAAGTTCGATGCGGTCGAGCTGCTGGACGAGTTCCTCGAAGCTCGAACGGCGTCCGCTCGGGGCTTCGATGATGAGGGTGTTCGTGCCCGCGTCCGCGCTCACGAAGACCTCCCGGGGCTGCCGGAGATGGGGCAGCGGTCGGCCGCGGCTGTCCAGCGGCATCGGCGGTTCGGGGTAGAGGGTTCCGAGCGCCTTGGCGAGGTCCACCGCCCGGGCGAGCCGGAGCGGGAAGATCATGGTCTCGCGTTCCGCCTCGGTCTCGGTGTTGCGGTTCAGCGACTCGACGAACTCCTTCATCTCGGCGAAGACCGCCTCGTGGGCGGTCACCACCAGGGTGTTGGTCGCCGCGTCGGCTTCGATCCGAACCGGCTGCTCGCGACGTACGTCGTTGGGCCGGGCGTCGTATCGGGTGGTCAGGAGCCGCGCGATCTGGACCGCGTCGCTGCCGGAGAGCTGGAGCATCCGCAGCGGCGGCATGTCCGTCGGCTCGAAGACGTCGAGCACCCGCACGAACTCCTCGATCGTCCGGACCTGGGCCGCATCGCCCCGGACCCAGAGGCTGTTGGTCGGATTCACCACTTCGATGGTCGGCGGTGCGACCACCCGGCCGTCACCGATCGCCACGGCGCGGTCGATCATCTGCTGCAACGGAACCACGATCTCCGCGGCCCGGGCCTGCCGGATCGGGATCATGCGGGCGACCGGTTCGGGGGGAAGCAGCTGCCGCGCTTCGGCGAGGGCGCGTTCGAAGGACTGGACCGACGTGGTCGATCCGAGAACCTCGAAGACGCCGGACGCGGCGTCCACCATGACTTTCGGCCGGGGAAGATCGCCGTCGGGCAGCAACGCCGCCTTGCGATCGAACGCCAGCAGCGCCTTCTCGAGCAGGGCGTCGCCGGCGCTGGTTCCGATCCGGATCACCCGGTAGGTCACGTCGCCCGGCTGCGGGCGGTCGAGCGTTCGAAGGAGGCCGTCGATCGCGACGAACTGATCCGCGGTCGCGGTGACCACGAGCAGGTCGAGTTCGTCCACCGCTTCGAAGGTGGGCGGGACGTAGACCGAACCGTCCTTCGGCTTGAGGATCGCGCGGGAGAGCGTGGTCATCGAACCGACCAGTCGGCTCGGCGCCGCGGATTCGACGGTGAACTGTCGAACCATCGTCTCGGGCTTGATCGACGCCCTGGCCGAATCGATCGCCTTCTCGAAGCGATCGAGCGACTCCCGCGGACCTTCGATCACCAGTCGTCGCGTCGCCGGGTCGAAGTCGGTGACGACGTCGAGCGTCGGATCCGCCTCCCGGCCGGCCTCGAAGATCCGCGTCGCGCGGGCGAACGCGGTCTCCGGATCCGTCGCGTCGATGACCAGGTAGCGGACTTCGCGATCACCACGCGCCGGGCGATCGATGAGGACGATCGTCTTGCGGACCGAATCGAGATCGCCGACGGGCCCCGCCGCGACGAGACTGCGGCCATCCGGCCCGGGGACCAGCTTGAGCACCGCCGCCTGCCGGGGCGTGAACACCGCCCGGCACGCCGCGATCGCGGCGTCGGGGGTCGCATGGGCGAGCGGAAGCAGCACCACGGAATCGACTTCGCCCGACGTCCCCGCGCCTTTTCGTTCCAGATCCGCGAGGAAACGCGTCGCCTGTTCCAGCAGGGCCTGATCGGCGGAGATGGTGATTCGATTCGTGTCCTCGAGGATCACGTAGGTGGGCTTGTTCTCCTTCGGAACGGCCGCGAAGAGCTGGTCGAGCTTCGACTTCGCCTCCGCCACGGTGAGACGGTCGAGCTGGACGGTCCGCATCGTCATCATCGACTCGAGCTTCTCGGCGTCGAGCAGCGCGATCGCGGCACGAAGCCGTTCGATCCGGCGCGGCGTGCCGCGGGCGATGATCGTGTTGGTGCGTTCATCCGCGGTGATCCGGAAGCCCGCGGGCATCACGTCCTCTTCGACCTGGACCTTCGTCTTGCCCTTGGTGACGGTCTTCACCACGCGTTCGCTCATCAGCTTCAGCAGCGTGGGAAGCAGATCGGCCGCCTTCGAGTATCGCAGCTCGATCTGCTCGACCTGGTTCTCGACGTCCTCGCGATCGAGTTCGTCGACGATCAACTGGATCCGACGCGCGTTCGCGGCGGTCTCCACCAGCAGCAGCGAGTTCTGCTGCGGCAGCGCGACCACCATGCCGTAATCGGCGACCATCGTCTTGAGCTGCTCGGAGACCGATGCCGCGGTGGCGTTCACCAGCGGGACGATCACGGTCACCAGCGTGTCCGCGGTGACGTCGTCGGGGAGATCGCCGATGTAGGTCGGGATGTTCTCCTTCTTGATCTGGTCGAGCTTCTCCAGCACCAGCCGACCGTTCTCGTCACGGAGCACCAGGCCCCGGGTCTGGAGCAGCAGGTTGAGCGTCTCCAACGCCTGCGGCAGCGGGTACGGCGACGGGTTGATGTAGTCGACCGTCCCGGCGGGGACCTCGGCATCCCGCACGATGGGGAGACCGGTGACCCGGGAGAAGTAGTCGAGCACCTGATCCCAGGTCTGCCCCTTGAAGTTGAAGCGGACCTGAGGCACCCCGTCGTCGCCGAGGACCGGACGTGGCGGTTCGGGATCGGTCTGCGCGACCGCCTCCTGGACGCCACCCCAGGATCCAAGCAGGACCGTGAGGAACATGGACCACTGAACGCGATTCCGGATCTTCTTCATACCTGGCTCCAGCGAGCGGGATCCGGTCTCCGACCGGTCTTGTCCATCCGCGCTCGTGTTCCATATGCCGTGAACTGAACGGCCGCCCCGACCGAGTCCCCGGGAATCCTTCCCAGGCGATCGGAACGTCTCACTTCTCACCCCCCCAAGATGTGGGGGCATCGTACCGACCGGCCACCATCCCTCGTGGATCAGAGGCGAAAAAGCCTGAGTTTCGGGGTCAGGAACAGGGAATCAGGGCAGCGGTCGATCCAGGGTGGAACCGATCAGGATCCGGAAGGTTTCGTCGCCCACCCGGAATCCGGCGAGGTCGCCCTCGGCCCATTCGAGTTGGAGCTCGACCTCCCGATCCAATGGTCGCTTGCCACCCACCAGCAACTCGAACGTCTCGTTGCTCCGGATGTTCCGCATCCAGGCTTCGGTTCCGTCGGGCCCTTCCACCACGCCCGTCAGCATCCAGTACGACCGGGGATCGATCCGCGGCGGCGGTGGCGGCTTCACCGGGACCGGCTCCGCGACCGGTTCGGGCGCCTCGACCGCGAAGGCGAATGGATTCGCGGCGATCATCGACTCGTACCGCTCGATCGAATGCTGGGGATCCGGCGTCGCCCCGTCGACCCCGTCACCGGGATCGACGCCCGGCACGAAGAGCGTCGAGATCCGGGCGTTCAGGGCGATGACCCGGCCTTCCGCGTCGGGATCGAAGCGGACGTATTCGACCCGCTTGACCCAGGCTGCGGCGTCGAGGTCGTGGAGAAATCGGATGACCGCCTCGAGCGGGCCGCGGCCGGAGACGTTCGCACTGAGCACCGCGAAGTCGGGCTCCTCCCGGAAAGCCCGTTCGCTGCCCGACCTCGAGAACTCCCGGGCGGCCGGCGTGGCCACCACCGACGCACCCAGCGTCGACACGCTCGCATCGCGCAGACCCGAGGCCTCGGCGAGTCCGGCCAGCTGCCTTCGAAGATCGCTGTCGACCGCCTCCAGCTCGGACCCGAGGGATCGGTCCACGATCGACGCGAGCCGGCGATCCAGTTCGGGCCGCTGTTCGCGTTCGCGACGCACGGTCATCAGCACGTTCTTGTAGGTCGCGATTCGATTCTCGATCGAACTCCGCGTCCCGCCGAAACGACCGGAGCCGACCGCCCATCCGACCACGCCCGCACCGGCGAGGACGAGGCCGACCGTCGCGATCGTCGCCATGCCGCGGGTTCGACGGTTCACGAGTCACCTCCGCCGTCTTCCGGCCCGGATCCCGCGCCGGGATCGAGCACCGTGGTCCGCATGATGAAACCGAAGGGATACGCGAGTCGCCGGCCGCCTTCGGCGTCGGCACCGGTGGTGCGCAGCACGTAGCGATCGTCGGCGACCAGCACGTCCCGCACGTTCGCGGCGACGTCTCGACTCTCGCTCTCGCCCTCGACGGCGATCCGGACGCCGGACTGGATCGAGAAGGTGTCGTCCCCCCGGTCGAAGTCCGCGTCCGTCGCGTCGAGGGTTCCGCCGAATTCGTCGAGCACGGTCCCGCCCGCCGCGAGTCCGGGGCCGGCGACCACCATCAGATGTTCGATCCAGTCGGGCCGGACACCGGCCCATGCTTCGAGGTGTCCCGCCCGGAGCGTGTCCCGCTTGTGTCGCAGGTGCTCCTCCTTCGCGACCTTCGCCTTGCCGAGCAGATCCGCCGACTGCGTCTCGAGCGACGCGAGATCGCGGGTGCCGACGGTCCATCCGATGCCGGCCGCGACGATCGCGAGTCCGAGGGACGCGAGGACCCGCTGGCGGACCCGCGCCGCACGATCGGGCGATTGTCGCGGTGCGGTCAGATCGACCTGGCGGTCGGCGGAGACCGGAAGGAGCAGGCCGACCAGCGGCCAGACGCCACGCATGTCCACGTCGGCCTGCACTCGTCGATCGCCGATGAAACGCTGCGCGGTGAGGCCGGTCGCCTCGGAGATCCCACCCACCACGTCGGCGATCTGCTCGCCACCGAGGATCAGCAGCATCGGCGTCTCGATCTCGCCGGCGGAGACGCGATAGCTCAACCAGCTGCGGCGGATCTCGGGCACCAGTTCCTCGGCGGTCGGACCGCCCGGATCCGCCCCTTCGATCGACACGCCGCGCGACCATCGAAGCCGACCGTGGTCGACGAGACCGAGCTCGAATCCCTCGCCGGTGACGTCGAGGACGAGCGTGGGTTCGGTCGAATCGGCGAGCCGCATCGCCCCGTGGCAGCGCGGGGCGACCCGGGCCACCCGCATCCCCGCGGCGTCGGCGATCCGCTCGATTCGTTCGATCTCCCGTCGTGGGACCGCCACGGTCTCCACCACGAATCCGTCGGCGCCTCGATCGATGATCGAGAAGTCGATCACCGCATCCTCCGCGTCGATCGGCAGTTCACGCTCCACCGCGAGCCGGACCATGTCCGGGAGTTCGTCGGGATCGTCGGTCGGCAGGGTCAGTCGCTTCAGGCTCGTGATCGATCGATCGAGCGCGAACACCGCGGGCCCGGGATCGATTCCCGCCCGCGCCATCGAGTCCGCGAGCATCGATCCGACCGCCACCGGATCCTCCGCGTCCACCTGGGACGGAATCGTCTCGAACAGCGTCGCCGCGAGCGTGGTGCGGCGGCCCGAGCGGATCTTGGCCACCCGTACCGCCCGACGGCCGATGTCGACGGCGAGTTGGATCTTTCGGGCCATGCGGTGGACTCTCGGGGGAGACGACGAACGATGAAGACGGCGCGAGAACGAAGGAGTGAACCGATCCTACCTGCCTCCGGTTGCGGGCCGCCAACGACCACCGGGACCGCGGTCTCCATTCCGGGCCACGGACGGTGACGGCTCGGTCGGGGAATCAGGCTCGTCCGCGAAGCGATCCGGCCCGTCGAACGCGGACGTCGCATCGTCGAACAGGGACGCCTCGCCGTCGAACATGGAGGCATCGTCATCGAACATCGAGGCATCGTCGAACAGGGACGGCTCGTCGCCGAACAGGTCGAGACCACCGAAATCGTCGCCCGGCGAAGCCTCCGTCGCGGCCTCCTCGGCGTCGAACACCGATCCGTCCGGATCCTCGGCCCCGATCCCCACCATCCGCGCCGCCAGTTCGAGCATCGTCACGTCACGAAGTTCCACCACCCGGGGCGGCACCGAACCGCAGTCGAGCACGACCTCCCAGGCCGTGGGCGTCTCGAGGCCCTGGTCCGAACCCTCCGACTCGATCCCGACCGCGATCACGAACCGCCAGACCGTGGAACGCGTCGTGATGCGATCCGCGACCTCGTCCCAGGCCGCCGCCTCGACCAGCCCTTCCTCCACCGGCCAGAGCCGGCTGAAGCGACGATCGATCGCGAGCGACTCCCGCCGGGCCGCGATCGCCGTGGCGAGCGGTGGATCGATCCCCTCGACCGACTGCATCGCCGCGACGCTCGCGGTGTTGATGTCGAGCAGCCCGTTGCGCCACGCACCGGGATCACGCGCGATCGCATCGAGGGCGAGCCCCGCATCGGCGCCATCGTCACGGACCGCCCGTCGAAGCCGCGACATCGGGCCACCCGATGCCGGGATCTCCGCCTCGGGGCCCGGTTCGCCGTCCGCCGCATTCGAATCGTCGCTCCGGGTTCGAGTCTCGCGATTCCGGCGATTTCCGCGATTCCGGCGATTCCGCCGCTCCGGCGTCGCTTCCGCACCCCCACCGGCGCCCCCGCCGAAGAACCTTTCGAGCAGCCGGACCGTCGCCGGATCCTCGATGCCCGCGTCGGCGACCGCTTCGGATTCGGTCGCGTCGGGATCGAGACGAGGCGACCCGTCGTACCGAACGTCGGGTTCGAACGCGTTCACGGTGAAGAGATCCGCGAGCCCTCGGACGTCCCCACCGAGATCGGCATCGAGTCGTTCGAGAATTCGTTCACCGGTCGATGATTCCTCGGCATCCACCCGCGACAGGATCCGGATCTCGTCGAGCGGGCCCAGCATCCGTTCGGGCGTGAAGGCCACGTCGCCCTTCAACGAAAGCAGATCGAGCACCGACTCGAACCGCCCGCCCGGCCGGGCGTCCCGCGCCGCGACGATCGTGCGGGCCTCCACCATGCTGACCAGACCGGTGTCCGCGATGCCTTCCGCATCGACGTCGTTGAGATCGATCCGACCGGCCTCCGCCACGAGTCGGGCGCCGCCCGGGCCGACCGGGAGCGGCATCGCCACCCCGATCCGGGCGCTCTCCCCCGTCTCCAGTTCGAGGAGCTCGATGCGGGCGGGCAGCTCGGGCGTCTCGCCTCGAAGCATGGCCGGACGCGATCGGGCGAGTTCGGTCGCCACCGCGCGGATCGCGCTGCGGGCGAGAAGTCTCGATTGCTCGAGATCCTCGGCCGCGCCGAGACTGGCCACGTCGGCTCGAACGAGGTGGATCACCCCGAGCGCGACGAGCATCACGCCCATGCCGATCAGCAGCACCGCGGCCAGCGCGACCCCGCGGTGACGAAACGCACCTCGATCCGACCGACGGCGAATCACGACTCGTCCTCCCCCGTCACGCCGAGTCGTTCGACCGGCACCGCATCGAGAATCGAGATCACGCGGACATGATCGGGAACCGGCAACGGATCGTCCGACTCGAGAATCGTGCCGATCTCGAATTCCTCGAATGAATCCTCGAGGTCGATCCCGAGCGCGGCGTCGCCATCGTCGACCGGCGGTTCGTCCTCGATCTCCGGCTCTGGAATCCACGCCGGCCACGCGGCATCGGGCCACGGTGCGGTCCAGATCGAGCACTCGATCGCCACCGGCAGCCCCGACGCATCGCTGTTCCAGGAGTCGGCCCAGTCCCGACCGTCGTGATATCGAAACCGGATCGCGAAGAGCCCGGTCACCAGCGTCTCCGTGCCACCGTCGTCCTCGTCCCGCACCACGATTGAACCGTCGCGGAACGCGAGTTCCACCGCATGCCGGTCCTGGACCGGCGAGATGCCCTTCGCCCGGTCGCCGAGTCGCGTCGTCGCCACGCCGCTTCGGGCGATGCGGATCGAGACCGAGTCGCCCGTGACCCCCGCCTCGCCATCGAGACCGGTCGCGACCGCCGCATCCGCCGACCGCGTGAGCAGTTCGAGCGCCGCCGCGATGCCTTCGGTGCGGAGCATCGAACGCCGGACCCTGGTCCGCGCCTCGACCAGATCGTCGAACACCCGGGTCATCGTCGCGAGCAGCAGGATGATGATCCCCAGCGCCAGCAGGACCTCGAGCAGGGTGAAGCCGCGTCCGGAACGCGTGATGTGGATCGAGCGATGCGACCGCTTCATGGCCCGGGCTCCATCGCGGACGCCGGAAGCGAAGCGTCGTCCTCGAGGTCGCCGTCGTCGCCGCCCGCGTCGCCGAGCACGTCCGGCACCAGCGCGACGAGACGGGCCAGCCGACGCGGCGGGTTCGCGGCCGACGATCCGGACGCCTCCTCGTAGACGCTCACGACCACCCGCACGAGCCCGTCGAAATTCGATGGCGTCGCCTCCATCTCCAACCGCAACGGCGAATCCTCGGCGTCGAACGTCGATTCATCGTCCAGTCCGTCGGCCTCGCCCACCGTCCAGGGTGAGACGAGCCCCGCTTCGACCTCGGCGATGCGACTGGTCGCGAGCCCGACCGCCACCAGTCGCAGGCGGGCACGCTCGGCGGCGGCGATGCCGTCCCGGACCGCCGCGAGCGAGAACGTCGCGACGCCGACGAAGATGGCCACCGCGACGAGCGTTTCGAGCAGAAGCCCCCCGCGTCGCCGCACGCCACTCGGGCCTCGGCGCGTCACGGCCGAACTCCCGCGTCGACGTCGCCATCCGAATCCGGTGAGCCGGAATCGTCGAGGCCCTCCGCGTCGTCCATGGTCCCATCCACGTCGTCGAACGGCGTCACCTCGTCCGTGGCCGTCACGACGTCGACCTCGAAGGTCGATCGACCGCTCCATGGATCGATGGACCAGAGACGATCGCCGCGGGACGTCTCGAGGACCGCGGGCGTCGTGGTCACCGATGTCCCGTCGGGGAAGAAGAGCGCGAGTCGCACCCGGCCGGACCAGGGATCCTCGTCGGTGTCGAATCGAGACGCGTCATCGTCGCCCGACTCGAATTCCAGCGTGGCGAACGCGTCGGCGACGTCGAAGCCCGCTTCGGCCTCCGTCGCGGGCGGGACCAGGCGCCCGTCCTCCAACTCGTGTCGTGCCCACGCGGAGACGAATCGATCCGAGTCGTCGGCATCGCCGGGCGCTTCGCCGACCGGCATCGCATCCAACGCGTCGGATGCGGAGATCCCGCCTTCGTCGAGGCGGGCCACGTCGAGCCGCCTCGCCTCCACCCGTCGCCCGTCGGCGTCGATCAGGACCTCGACCGGAACGCCGCTTCGTCGGGATTCGACCCGCGCGAACTGGATCAACATCGAAAGCCGGTCCTCGAGCAGGACGGCCTGCCGTCGCTCCAGTTCACGGAGCGTGAACGGCACGACGATCGCTCCCGCCGCGAGGAGGATCGAAATGACCACGAGGATCTCGAGCAGGGTGAGCCCGCGGCGGGACGCCGCGGTTCCGAGGTCAGCTGCCGCTCGGAGAGAAGTCGCTGAAGTCGTCGAGCGGTTCACCATCGGCACCGGACTTGCCGTCGTTGCTGGTGATGTCGTCATCGGTGCCCTCCTCCTTGTCGGGTCCGATCGAGACGATGTCGTAGGCGACGCCCTCGATCTCGGAGGGATTTCGATAAATCCACTCGTTGCCCCACAGGTCCGTCGTGTTCGGCTCCTTCAGGTAGGGGCCGCCCCAACGCGCGAGTTCCTCCTCGTCCTCGACCTGCTCCTTGTTCCAGAGCACGACGAGCCCCTCCTCCTCGGAGGGATACCGCTTCATCTCGACCTTGTACTGCTCGAGAGCGCGGTTGAAGGCCTGGATCTGCGCCTGCACCAGCGACTTGTCGGCCTTCTCGCTCGCACCCAGCACGTTGACGAGGACGAGACCGCCGATCGCGAGGATGATCCCGATGACGATCAGGAGTTCGAGGATCGTGAAGGCTCGGCGGCTGACCGGGCGGGGGCGTCGAATGGTTCGGGACATCTGTTGGATCCTTCCATGCTTCCAAGTCGGCCGGCGGCGTTCCGCCGGGGGTGGCCTCCGCAGAGGGCCATCCAAGTCTACCGCCCCAGCCTCCGGAGGTTTCGGCCCGGGACCCGCGGACTTCGAGGGTCGTCGGTTCAGTCGATCTGGGAACTCAACGACATCATCGGCACGACGAGGGCCAGGAAGATGAACATCACGGCCCCGGCGAGGACCAGCAGCATCGCCGGCTCCATCAGCTTCAGCATCGTCCCGAGGATCCGATCGGTCCGACGCTCCGCGTTCCGGGCGATTCCGACGAGCACCACCGGAAGGTTGTTCGCGCTTTCGCCGACCGAGATCATCTCGACCACCTCTTCGCCGAAGAGGCCGCTCTGCTCCAGCGGCCGCGCCAGCGACTCGCCGCCGCCCACCGCCTCCGCGGCCGCATCGATCGCGTCCGCGAGGAGGGGATTCCCCGCCGCCTCCCGGCTGATCCTCATCGAAGCCAGCAGGGGGATTCCGTTGGCGAGCAGGGTTCCGAGCATCCGCGTGAATCGGGCGACGGCCATGGTGCGGACCAGATCCCCGACGAGCGGCAGTCGCAGTTGCAGTCCCGCCGCGTGATGCCGGATGCCCGGCCGATCGCGGACGAGGATCCAACCCACGACGCCACCGACCACCAACACCACCGCGAGCGGCCACCATCCCGTGACGAGATCGGACATCCCGAGGAGCAGACGAGTCGCCAGGGGGAGCTCCATCTCGCCGAAGAAGTCCTGGAACTTCGGGACGAAGAGGACCAGCGCCGCCACGATCACCCCGACCCCGACGAGCAGGAGGATCACCGGGTAGATCATGTTTCCAAGGACCGTCGCCCGTCGCTCCGCCTGGTGTTCGAGGAAGGTCGAAAGCTCCGAGAGCACCTCTTCGAGGAACCCCCCCCGTTCGCCGGCCTGCACCATCGCGATGTGGATCTCTGGGAATCCACCGATGGAACGCATGGAGTCCGCGAGCCGCTCCCCTTCCGAGACCCGTTCCGCGATCCCCGCCATCGCCGCGGCGAGTCGCGGATCGCTCTTGCCTCGGGCGACGAGGCCGAGCGATCGAAGCAGCGGCACCCCCGCCTTCAGAAGATCGGCGAGCTGGCCGTAGGCACCGGCGAGCCGTCGGTCGGAGAGTCGCTTTCGGCCGCGCGCCGCGACCGCCGCCTCCCGGACGGCGATGGGCGTGAGACCACGGGACTGGAGTTCGGAGACGATGGCGGCGCGACTCGCCGCCTCCTGCCGTCCATCGACTCGCTTGCCGCCGTCATCCCTGGCCTGATACGTGAAGACCGCCATGCCCACCACTCTAGCGGCGGGCATGGCGGTTCCGCGACGGAACCCGATTCATCGTCGACGACGACGGATCAGGGCGGCCGCACCGAACACGGCGGGGAGCATCGCCGGTCCGGGAACCGCCTGCTGGGAACCGGCGATCTCGTAGCCGATGCTGACGGAGATCCACTCCGGCGTCGGCGAGACTTCGTTCAACCGGAGTTGAAAGCCCGAAAGGTCGAAGGACGGAAGAAGAATGCCGCCATCATGGCCGGGCTTCCGGATCTGGCTGATGGGCGACATGACCTGGAACACGGGACCATCGTCCTGAACGTCGCCCGGGTCACCACCCGGATCGCCGCCGTTCCCCGGATCCCCACCACCGTCGCCGGGATCATCGGAATCACCCGCATCGTCTCCGTCGTTCGAATCGCCATCGCCACCCGGGTCGCCGGCCGGGGGCCAGCCGTCGAACGTCATGGTGAGCGAACCGGAGTAACCGAGCGCCACCCACCAGGGCGAGTGGTCGTCGCCGCCGAAGTCCATGTCGAGGGTGTCGACCTCCGACGCGAGTTGTCCACTGGTGAAATCCTGATAGATCGGATTCGGGCCGTCATAGGCGTAGGTCGTCGAGATGCCGTCCGGCTGTCCGGCGAGGGCGAAGAGGTCGATGTCCGCGCCGGGACTCGAGCCCGCCTGGTAACCGTTCTCTCCGGTGTCCTGAACGCGGATCCAGGCGATCGATCCCATGTCCAGCTGTGAAAAGAGCGTGCCCAGGTCCACGGTGGCCACGGTACGGAGGTGCTGGTCGCCGTCGATGTCGGTGCCCATCAGGTCGCCGTGCGATCCTTCGTACGTGTAGTCGCTGGTGTCGCCGTTGAAACGAATTCGACCGAGGTCGAGCTCGATCACGTCCGCGACGGCGAACGAAGCGACGAACGAGGCGGGCAGGCTGCACAACAGAGCAAGGGTGCTGATCTTCATGTCTTTCGATTTCCTTGAGTCGCCTTCGCGGATCCGACCCCGACGACGGGTGACGAGATCCGGGAGGACATGACAAGGATGCCCCGCGAGAATCGCCGGGCAAGCATCGAGGACGCTGTTGATCACCGCGCGGAGGAGCAGCGCGGAATGTGACGGTCAGCGCGGCCCCGCTCGGACCGGGGGCGCCGTTCGTAGGACCTGCGAGGACGCGCGAAGACCGATATCCGCGGGCCGGATCCCGCTGGTCACGCGTGAAGGGTCATTCCGCCGGCTTCGGGCCGGGTGCGAGATTGCGGTTCCACCAGCGGAGCATCGAGTTTCGCAGGTGCCTCGTGGTGCCGGCGCCTTCGTGGATGCCGTGGCTCCGATTGGGATAGGACAACTGATCGAACGGCTTGCCGTGTCGCACGAGTTCGTCGACCAGGGCTTCGAGGTTCTGGTAGTGGCAGTTGTCGTCGCCGGTGCCGTAGACGAGCAGCACCGGATCCTCGAGTCCCGCCGCGTGGTGGATCGGCGAGCCCGCCCGGTAGCCCTCGGGATTCGCCTGCGGCGTGTTCATGAAACGTTCCTGGTAGATCGTGTCGTAGTACCGCTGGTCGGAGACGAAGGCCACGGCGATTCCCGCCGCGTAGAGCTCGGGGTGACGGAACAACGCGTTCAAGGTCATGGACCCGCCACCCGACCAGCCCCAGCTGCCCACCCGTTCGGGATCGAGCCAGTCGTGGGTCGCAAGGAGCGCCCGGACCGCGTCGGCCTGATCCTGCGACGCGAGCACGCCGACCTCGCCGTAGACGCTCTTCCGCCACGCCCGCCCCTTCGGCGCCGGCGTGCCGCGATTGTCGACGCTCGCGACCACGTACCCCTGTTCGGCCAGCAGTCGGTGCCAGAGATTTCCGCCGTCCCATCGGTCGTTCACGGTGGTGGCCGCGGGTTCCCCGTAGACGTACATCAACAGCGGCCAACGCCCCGCGTCGGGATCGAAATCCGGCGGGAACATCATCCAACCGTCGAGCATCGTCCCGTCGGGCAGCTCGACCTCGAAGAAGGAACGCTCCACCGGCGGCAACGTCTCGATCTTCGCCGCGAGCGTTTCGTTTCGGACGGTGGGAAAGTGACCGACCACCTCGTGTCCGGGCAGTCGCACCAGTTCGACCTGCGGGGGCACCGTGCTCGACGACCAGCGGTGGATCGCGAACCGACCGTCGCCGGAGATCTGATAGTCGTGCCAGCCCGGCTGGTCCGCCGGCGTGACCCGTCGGGGCTCGCCGCCGGAGAGCGACTGCACGTGCAGGAACCGTCGCGTCGGATCGTCGGGCGCGGCGAGAAACCAGAGCCGATCACCGACCGGATCGATCTTCAGCACCGAGGTCACGTCCTCGGATCGCGGGGTGAGGCAGACCGGCTCGCCACCGTCGCGATCGACGATCCAGACCTGCCGCCATCCGCCACGCTCGCTCGTCCACGTGAACCGCCGGCCATCCTCGTCGAGCCAGACCACGTCGTCGCAGATCTCCACCCACGCGTCGTCCCGATCCTCGAACACCACGCGGGCGTTCCAGTCGACGGGATCGACGTCGAGCACCGTCACCGTGTCCTGCCGCCGGTTGACCCGCTGGATCAGCAGGTGCCCGTCGGGCGTCCATTCCATCCGTGCGACGTAGTCGTCCCGCAGATCGCCGGGAAGATCGAGCCATCGGACGTCGCCACCGGGACCGATGCGCTCGCCTCCGGACGCACCGGCGGGATCGCGAGCCACGTCGACGACGCCGATCCGGCACTTCGGGTTGGTGGTGCCTGCCTTCGGGTAGTGGATCCACTTGATGTCGGGATACGGACCGGCGGTCAGATCCACCAGGGGAAAACGCTCCACGCCGTCGTCGTCGATCTGCCAGAAGGCGATTCGGCGCCCGTCGGGGCTCCACCGGAATCCGTCACGAAGCGACCACTCCTCCTCGTAGACCCAGTCGAAGGTTCCGTTGATGAGCGTCGACGATCCGTCGGAGGTCAGCGGCACCGGTCCCCCGCCGTCGAGCGATTCGACCCAGAGGTCGTTTCGATGCACGAAGGCGACGGCGTCACCGGCGGGGGAGAACTTCGCGAACTGGTGACGGGTCCGCTCCAGATCCCCGCCGATCCGTCGAAATGAATCGTCGGCGAGGTCGAGGACCCAGTAGTCGCCGCGGGAGTGCTGTCGCCAGACCCGTCGGGTGTTGGTGAACACGAGCAGTTTCCGACCATCGTCGGACCACCGGTAGTCCGCGATCGGAATCGAACGCGACGCGCCCTCCGGAGTCAGGCTCGAGGCGGACACCAGCACCGTGCGGGCCCCGGTCCCGGGGTCGTATCGCGCGATCTCCGACTGGCCGTCGTCGTCCCGCTCGAGCACGGTGTAACCGCCGTCCGCCAACCACCGGACCGGACCGAACCCCTCCGCGGAGAACTCGCCGGACCCGTAGATCCGTTCCACGGAGAGCGGACGGGATCCGTCCTGCCCCTGCGCCTCGACGGAGACGACTCCGAGAAGGACGGGACACAGGGCGAGCGATGCGAAGGTACGGCGAAGACTGAGGTGGAGCATGCGAGCAGCCTAGCCGCTGCATCGCCTCGCTCCGAATCAGTCCTCGACGAGTTCCGCCTCGAAGACCTCCGGATCGGAATCGGCGGGCGACGCCGGCCGCCGATCGAAACCGAACTGCTCACCGGTGATCGACACCAGGATCGTGTCGCCCTCCTCGTACGCGCCTGACAGGATCCGGGTCGCGATGGGATTCTCGATCCGCTGCTGGACCACCCGCTTCAGCGGCCTGGCACCGAACTGGGGATCGAATCCCTCCGAGGCGAGCGCGTGCATCGCGTCGGCGTCGACTTCCAGGCCGAGACCGCGATCCGCGAGTCGTTGCCGGACCAGGTCGACCTGGATCCCGACGATGCCCTTCAACTGCTCGCGGCCGAGCTGATGGAAGATCACGGTGTCGTCGATCCGGTTGATCAGTTCCGGGCGCAGGTGCTGCTTGAGGAGACTCTTCACGTGGACCTCGATCTCCTCGTGCACCGCGCCACCCTCGGTCATCTCGAGGATCTGGTGGCTGCCGATGTTGCTGGTCATCACGATGATGGTGTTCGAGAAGTCGACGGTCCGACCCTGGCCGTCGGTGAGTCGCCCGTCGTCCAGCACCTGCAACAGGACGTTGGAGACGTCGGGGTGCGCCTTCTCCATCTCGTCGAAGAGCACCACCGAATAGGGTCGTCTTCGCACCGCTTCGGTGAGCCGACCGCCCTCCTCGTACCCCACGTATCCGGGAGGCGCACCGATGAGTCGCGCGACCGCATGCTGCTCCATGTACTCGCTCATGTCGATGCGGACCATCGCGTCCTCGGTGTCGAAGAGGAACGACGCGAGGGCCTTGCAGAGCTCGGTCTTCCCGACGCCGGTGGGGCCGAGGAAGAGGAACGAGCCGATCGGGCGGTTCGCCTCGCCGAGACCCGCGCGACTCCGACGGACCGCCTCGCTCACCGCCCGGACCGCCGGCTCCTGACCGACCACGCGATCCTCGAGCACCGATTCCATCCGAAGGAGCTTCTCTCGTTCACCCTCGACCAGCCGGTCGACCGGAATCCCGGTCCAGCGGGCGATGACCGCGGCGATCATCTCGCTGTCGACCTCCTCCTTCACCATCGCGTCGCCCGCGGCCTCCCGCTCGCGAAGCGCCTGCTCCGCCGACTCGAGCTGCTCGTCGAGATGTCGAAGATCCCCGTACTGGATCCGGCTCGCCGCCTCGAAGTCGCTCAGTCGCTTCGCCTGTTCGAGCTCGGTCTGCTTTCGATCGATCTCCGCCTTGATCTCCTTGATCGCGTCGAGGTCGCCCTTTTCGATCTCCCATTTCGCGGTGAGCCCCTGGTTGCGCTCCTCCAGCGACGCGAGCTCCTCGACGATCACGTCGAGCCGCTTCCGCGCGTCCTGATCCTTCTCGCTCTCCAGCTTCAGCGCCTCGCGCTCGATCTCCAGCTGCATGATCCGACGACGAAGTTCGTCCAGCTCGGTGGGCATCGAGTCGTTCTCGATCCGAAGCTTCGAACTCGCCTCGTCGAGGAGATCGATCGCCTTGTCGGGCAGGAACCGATCGCTGATGTACCGATCGCTCAGCCGCGCCGCGTTCACCAGCGCGCCGTCCTGGATCCGGACGCCGTGATGCGCCTCGTAGCGCGGCTTGAGTCCACGGAGGATCGCGATGGTGTCCTCCACGCTCGGCTCGCCCACCACCACCGGCTGGAACCGGCGGGCGAACGCGGCGTCCTTCTCGATGTGCTTCCGGTACTCGTCGAGCGTCGTCGCGCCGATGCACCGGAGCTCGCCCCGCGCCAGCGCGGGCTTCAGCAGGTTGCCGGCGCTCACCGCGCCATCGGCCTGCCCGGCGCCGACGATGGTGTGCAGTTCGTCGATGAAGAGGATGATCGAGCCTTCCGCGGCCGCGACCTCCCGGAGGACGGCCTTCAGTCGCTCCTCGAACTCGCCTCGGAACTTCGCACCGGCGAGGAGCTGACCGACGTCGAGCGCCATGATCCGCGCACTCCGCATGCCTTCGGGGCAGTCGTGATCGACGATCCGGATGGCGAGCCCTTCCGCGATGGCGGTCTTGCCGACGCCCGGTTCGCCGATCAGCACGGGGTTGTTCTTGGTGCGGCGCGAAAGCACCTGCATGCAGCGACGGATCTCCTCGTCCCGACCGATCACGGGATCGATCTTTCCGGCCGCGGCCCGTTCATTCAGGTCGATCGCGTACTTCTTGAGCGCCTCGAAGTTGCTCTCCGCGTCGGCATCGTTGACCTGCGACACGCCGGAGGCCTTCCGGATCCCGTCGATCGCCGCGTCGATCGCCGCCCGCGTCGCACCGCAACTCTCGAGGACCTCCCGGGCGTCGCCGGGCACCTCCATCAGCCCGAGCAGCAGGTGCTCGGTCGAAACGTAGGCGTCCTTCCGTTCCTTCGCTTCACGCTCGGCCCGTTGCAGGACCTCCATCGTGGCGTTCGCGGTTCGCGGCTGGGTGCCGGTCGCCTGCGGTCGTCGTCCCAGTTCCGCCTCGGCGACGTCGCGGATCCGCTCGGCCTGCAGTCCCGCCTTCGCGAGAATCGACGATGCGACGCCGTTCCGATCCTCGACCATCGCGGTGAGGATGTGGAGCGGCGTGAGTTCGCCGTGGCTGCGACCGGTCGCGAGCGACTGGGCGTTGGAAAGAACCTCCTGGGCGAGGGTGGTGAATCGGTCCATCTGCATGTGTGAAATCTCCATTCTCGACACCCGGGCTCGAGGCCTCGGGTCGCCGATGTCCTGCACTGGTCGCAACTTGCGTGCCGATTCGCACGTGGCGGCAGGCCTTCCAGCAGCCGCGAAAAACCGGTTTTTCGGCCATGCGGGACCGCTCGGACTGCCGAACGGGCAGGATCGGCGTCGGGACCCGTCAGGATGCGGTGGAGATCGCCTCGACGGGGAATCCGGCCGGGAGGACCTCCGGCCGATCGTTGAACCAGGACACCAGCCATCGGAAGGCGTCCACCAGCCGTGGGCCCGGGCGATTGAACATCGCGTTCCCGTCGACCATGACCACCGCGTTCGCCGCCCCGTTCCGCACCGCGGGAAGCTCACGCCACCAGGCCGAGGCCTGAAGCGCGGGAAGCTCGCGACGAATGGCGTCGAGGTCGTATCCGCACGGACACACCACGATCCGCTCCGGCGCCGCCGCGACGATCTCGTCGGGCGTGACCTGGCGGCTCTTCGCACCGACCGGATTGAGCGAATGCCGACCGCCCGCCTCCTCGATGAGGCCCGGCGTCCAATGCCCGCCCGCGAACGCCGGCTCCATCCACTCGAGGAAGAGCGTCTCCGGTCCCGGCACGTACTGGTTCACGTAGTCGACCGCGGACCAGTAGCCGTCGCGGGCCACGACCATCGCCTTTTCGGCCTCGCGTTCACGCCCCACCGCCCGACCGACGGTGAGCAGGTCGTCGAACACGTCCATCAGGGTGTGGGGATCGAGGCTGACGATCTCCGGCGGATCGGGCATCGACGCCGCCGCACCGCGGACCGTCGCCAGATCGATCGAACACACCTCGCACAGATCCTGGGTGAGAATCACGTCGGGGCGGAGGGCGATCAGTTGCTCGACGTCGAGGTGATAGAGACTCGCCGACGCGGACGCCTCCTCGCCACCGAGGGCTTCACGCACCTCGAGATCGATCGCGGCGCTCGAATCCGCGGTGGTCCGGGCCGCGGTGAGCACCGGTCGGTCACCGACGGACGATGGAAAATCGCACTCGTGACTCCGGCCGACCAGCAGCGACTCCCCGCCGATCGCGCAAAGGACTTCGGTGGCCGACGGCAGCAGGCTGATGACGCGCATCCGGACATGCTACGCGGACCGGACGGCGCGGTCTTCCGCGAGCCCCCGATCAGACCCGGGACGGGCCCGGCACCGCGCCCGTCTCGAGCGTCACCACGTAGGCGAGTCGAAGCGGCGCGTCGCGGGTGACGGTCATCGCACCGGATTCACCCCCGCCCTCGAAGGCCCGCCGCCCGAAGGGATTGGCCGCGAGGAGCCCGTACTTCCGGGCGTGCCACCAGGTCGGGTGCCGCGGATTGCGATCGGCATCCTCGATCCGGACCCGGACCAGCCGACCGTCGATCGGCCCTTCCGCCATCACCCAGTCCGAACGTCGACCCCAGCAGTCTCCGTCGAGGAGCCCTTCGGCGTTTTCGAGTCGCCCCAGCGCCACCGGACCGTCGACCCGCATCGTCGGGGCGAGCCGGACCGCGAAGGCCCCTTCCTTGGTGTCGCCCAGCGTCATCGATTCAGCGACCGGCGCGAGTTCGATGTCGACCTCGATCCGGTGCCGCCGTGGTGTCGCGGTGAATCGCATCCGACGCGTCTCCGTCGCGATCGGGCGGCCTTCGCGGATCCAGCCGGCGACGAAGCGGACCGAGTCGTTCTCCACGGCATGCTCGCGGACCCGGACTCGACACTTCGGATCGTGCCAGAAGTCGTGGCCGTCGACGTCGCCGTGGGCGAACCAGAGCCCTCGATGATGCGGATGATCGGTGGCTTCCCCGACGTTTCGCGTGAACGGGAATCCACGGATCGCCAGGCGTTCCCCGGGGGCGTTCAACGGAAACACCGTCGGCGTCCGCTCCGCCGACCCGAGCCGGAGCGTCGCGATCAGTTCATCGCCCGATCGGACGTCGAGCATGTTCGGCGCCCGACGCCTCGGCGCGATCCGGATCGTCCCGGCGGGCGTGTCGGTCTCGTAGCGACGATCCGCCGTCATGGCCGCCGCCATCGCCTCCTGATTCCCGAGCGCACTGACCAGATGCCGCGGCCGTGGGGTGTGCGCCTCGAGCAGCACCATCCCCGAGTAGTCGTCATCGGCCAGTCGACGAAGCAGGTCCGCGGAGGGGTACCGCTCGTCCCCCAGCTCCCGGACGTGCACCGTGCCGCCGAAGTGCGGCCGAAGCATCTCGTAGTGGCGTGCGAACCCGCGACCACGGAGATCGCGCGGATTCGAGTTCCAGCAGACCCGGACCGCGGGATGATCCGCGATCTCGACGATCCGGCCGATGATCGCCGGGTCCGCGCACTGGCCGTGGACCTCGAGCCGCAGTTCCTGGCCGAGGTCGGCGGCGGCGGGCCCGAGCTCGGCGAGACTCCGACCGATCTGCTCGATGGTGCGGTCGGGATCGACGCCGAGGTGGAACGAATCGGGCTTGACCTTGACCCCACCGCCGCCGATGGCCGCGGAGAGTTCGAGAAACTCGAGGGTCGCCCGCTTGGCGGCCGCGAGTCGACCGGGATCAGGCGAGTCGAAACGTTCGTCGCTGCCGATCCCGACGATCTCCACCGGCGACGCCTCGAAGCGGTCGCGAACCGCCCGCCGCGCCGCCGCGTCGAGTCCCCGCTCCACCGCATGCCCGTGGGTCGTCCGCAGTTCGACGCCGTCGAGACCGGCCGCGGCACAGGCGTCGATCAAGACGGGCAGCGGAAGATCCCGACCCCAGAGATAGGTGACCATGCCGAATCGAAGTTTCGATTCGGCGCGACCTGCGGCCGGGAGACCTGATCGAATCGCGGAAGCGATGGCCGCGGGCCCCGCGACCACCGATGCGGCCGCACCCGCCAGGAAGCGGCGTCGCGAGGGATCGGATGTTTCGGCCATGGGATCGACTCCTGGA
This sequence comes from Phycisphaerales bacterium, assembly GCA_029248335.1. Lineage (GTDB taxonomy): Bacteria > Planctomycetota > Phycisphaerae > Phycisphaerales > SM1A02 > UBA12014. Next base: position 35,311 of record JAQWJM010000001.1, on the reverse strand, counting down.
CGTCGTTCAGAACGCGTAGGGCGCTCGAGCGTTCCGCACGAGCATCGCGGTCGCTTCGGGATCACCGACCACCGCATCACCCGACGGCGTGACGCGGAGCGTCCGCCCCAGCGTGACCGGGGTCGCCGTGAGGTCCACCTCGTTCGCGTCGAGATGCGCCTTCATGCGGCGCCAGCCGTCGAGCGCGACCGCGTCACCGCTCCACGCGGAATCGACGGCCGCCGGCGCGGCCGCCTCGCCCAGCACGTGGGAGAGGATTCCGAGGTGGCAGAACGCGGAGGAGAGATGTCCATCCTCGATCGGAGCGTTCAGGATCGTCGGGTCGTCCGCCCGGACCGCCTCGATGAAGTTGGCGAAGTGGTCCCCGCCTCCCTTCCATTCCTGCCGCTTGACCCCGTCGCGATCGATGAAGTCCGCCCGGTTGTAGGAGTTCGAGACCCGGACCATGCCGTTCTCGCCCTCGATCACGTTGCCGATCGACTGGCCTTCGTACCGATCCATCTGCCACTTGCCCGATTGCGACGCCTTGTCCTTCGGCAGTCCGCGGACCTCGAAGACCAGCGGGGTGCCGTCGCAGTCGAACACCGCGACCTGGGTGTTCGGCGAGTCGCCGGCGTCGACGTAGCCGAGCCGGCCGCCGACGGATTCGACGCGGGCCGGCATCCGATCGGCATCGAGCGCCCAGCGGGCGATGTCCATCTGATGGATCCCCTGGTTCCCGAGATCGCCGTTGCCGGTGTGAAGGTCCCAGTGCCAGTCGTAATGCAGCCGGGGGCGCTGGAGCGATCGATAGGCGACCGGACCGAGCCAGCGGTCGTAGTCGACGGATGCGGGGACGAAGCGGGGCCGGGTGTCGCCACCGATGGACCGCCTCGGCTTGTAGCAGAGCCCGCGCGAGCAGTGGACCTCCCCGAGTCCGCCTTCGTGGATGAACGCCATGGCTTCACGGACGCTTTCGGCGGAACGACCCTGGGTGCCGCTCGCGCAGATCAGGCCGGTGCGATCCGCCGCATCGACGATTCGACGTCCTTCCTCGACGACGTGGGACACGGGCTTCTCGCAGTAGACGTGCTTGCCCGCGTCGAGGGCCCAGCACGCCAGCATCGAATGCGTGTGATTCGGCGTGGCGATCGCGATGACGTCGATGTCCTCGCGGTCGAGCAGCGTCCGCGGATCACCCGTCACGTCGACTTCGAAGCCGGACCACTTCTCCCCGCCCGCGGCGCATTCCGCGGCCCGGCGGGCGAGCACCTCGGAATCCACGTCGCAGAGCGCAACCACGCGGACCCCCGGCAGCCGGGCGAATCCCATGGTGTGGTTCCAGCCTCGCCCGCGGAGGCCGATCACCGCGACCCGGATCTCGTCCGGCGTTCCCGGTGGAGCCGGCGGATCCGCCTTTCCGGAGGTCTGATCCTGCCCGGCGGACGCCGGGGACGTGCGGACGAAGGCGCCGGCGGCGCCCACCGCGGAGACGGCGATGAAGTCGCGACGACTGGGGACGGATGGGTTCTTCATGCCTCGACGGTATCGGATACCGACGGCTTCGCAAGCCTCTTGTCATGCGAGCGTCACGATCGGACCGGTCCGGATCGATCAGGCCGCCGTCTCCGACGAAGGCTCACCCGACGGCGGTTCGCCACCGTCCGCCCCGAAGACCCGCTCCCGAACGAACTCGACGACGATGTAGATCACCGGCACGATGAGCAGGCTGAGGAACGTCGACGCGATCATGCCGCCAAGCACCGTGGTGCCGATCGAATGGCGGGCGTTGGCACCGGGGCCGGTCGCGAAGACGAGGGGAAGCACGCCGAGGATGAACGCGAACGCGGTCATCAGGATCGGCCGGAGTCGCAGGCGGACCGCTTCCATCGCGGCCTCGATGATCCCCGTCCCCTCCTCCCGGAGGGTCTTGGCGAATTCGACGATCAGAATCGCGTTCTTGGCCGCGAGACCGACCAGCATCAGCAGTCCGATCTGGCCGTAGACGTCGAGCGCGAGCATCCGGATGTCGAGCGCGATGAGCGCCCCGAGCACCGCGAGCGGAACCGAGAGCAGGATCACGAACGGCATCGCCCAGCTCTCGTAGAGCGCCGCGAGCACGAGGAAGATCGTGATGAGCGAGAGACCGAAGATGATCGGCGCGATGCTGCCGACCTTCAGCTGCTGATAGACCGTGCCGGTCCATTCGTAGCCCCAGCCCTCCGGCTCGAGTTCGGCCTGCGCGACCTCCATCATCGCCTTGACCGCCTCCCCGCCGGACTTGCCCTTGGCGGGACCACCGATGACCTGGGCGGACTCGTACAGGTTGTAGTGGGAGATGTTCATCGGCCCGGCATCCTGCCTCAGCGTCACGAACTGCGAGAGCGGGACCTGTTCGCCCTGATCGTTCTGCACCCGGAGGGCGAGGATGTCATCGAAGGTCATCCGGTCGGCGCCTTCGGCCTGCAGGTTCACCTGGTAGACCTGGTTGTACTTGTTCCAGTTGTTCACGTAGTAGCCGCCGAGATGGACCTGCAGCGTCTGGAACACGTCGGAGATCTTCAGTCCGAGCCGGGTCGCCTCGACCCGGTCGATCTCGAGGTCGATCTGCGGGACGTCCGTCTGGAAGTCGCAGAGGAGGTTGCCGACCTCGGGGGTCGCTTCCGCCTTCTCGATGAAGTTCAGCGTCGCGGCCAGCAGCGCGTCGGATCCGCGGTTCAACTGGTCGAGGATCTCGAACTGGAAGCCGCCGGTCGAACCGAGACCCGGAATCGGCGGCGGATTGATCGGGATGCAGGTCGCGCCGTCGACCGCGAACAGCTTCTCCTTCGCCAGTTCGAGGACCCCGGGAACCTGCTGGTCCGTGACGGTCCGCTTGTCCCAGGGTTCGAGGATCGCGAAGACGACGCCGGAGGAGGTGTCCGCGTAGGAATCGAGGAAGTCGTAGCCCGCGACCGAATTGACGTACTGGACGCCGGGCATGTCGAGCAGGATCGAGGATGCGGATTTGCACGCCTCCTCGGTCCGCTCCAGAGAGGAACCGCTCGGCATCGCGACGAAGACGAAGAACCAACCCTGGTCCTCCTGCGGCACGAAGCCCGTCGGCGTCTCCTTGAAACGGTTGAACGTCAGGAGGATGAGCGCGGCGAAGGCGATGAGCACCGCCCACCAGAGACGGCGCCCGAGCATGCCGACGAACCGGCTGAAATCGCTGGAGACCCGGTCGAAGCCGTCGTTGAACATCCGGAACGGCTTGATCCGATCCTCCCGCGGCGTGTGCCGAAGCAGCACGCCGGACAGGGCCGGACTCAGGCTCAACGAGTTGAACGCGGAGATCCCCACCGAGAAGGCGATGGTCAGCGCGAACTGGTTGTACAACTGGCCCGCGATTCCCGGCATGAACGCGGTGGGCACGAACACCGCCATCAGCACCGCGGTCGTCGCGACGATCGGCGGCGTGACCTCCCGCATCGCCGCTCGCGCGGCATCACGTCGGCCGAGCCCGGAATCCAGCTGACGTTCCACGTTCTCGACCACCACGATCGCGTCGTCCACCACCAGGCCGACGGCGAGCACCAGTCCGAGGAGCGTGAGGGTGTTGATCGAGAATCCGAAGGCCGCGAGGACCGCGAAGGTCGCGACCAGCGACACCGGGATCGCGATGATCGGGATGATCGTGGTCCGCCAGCTCTGGAGGAACACGAAGACGACGATCACCACCAGCCCGATCGCCTGGAGCAGGGTGACCACCAGCTCCTGCATGCTGTCCTTGACGTAGTCGGTGCTGTCGTAGGTGATCAACGCCTCGACCCCATCGGGGAAGCGGCCCTTCGCGGCGAGATCGTCGATCAGGCCCTGGATCTGGTTGCTGAGCTGGATCGCGTTCGAACCGGGTCGCGCGAAGATGCCGAGCAGCGCGGTCGGCTGGTTCTGGTACCGGGTGGAGGAGGCGTAGGACTCCGCACCGAGTTCGACCCGACCGATGTCCTTGATCTGCACCACCCCGCCGTCGCGCACCGCGACGACGATGTCGCCGAAGTCCTCGGCCTCGGGAAGCTGGCCCATCGTCGTCAGCTGGTAGGTGAAGGCGGTGGCCTCCGGCGTGGGCGGAGCCCCGATCTGACCGGCCGCGACGTCGACGTTCTGCGACTGGACCGCGGTCACCACCTCGTTGGGCGTGATCCCGATCGCGGCCATCTTGTCGGGGTCGAGCCAGATCCGGATCGAGTACTCGAGGAATCCGAAGTTCGTGACCTGACCCGCGCCGGGAAACCGGTTCAGGGAGTCGACGATGTTGATCTGCGCCCAGTTGCCGAGGAAGGCGCTGTCGTAGTTCCCGGTCGGATCGTAGAGGGTGAGCAGACAGGTGATGTCCGTCTCGGTCTTGCTGATCGAGACCCCGGAACGCTGGGTCACCTCCGGGAGCTGTCCGAGCGCGGTCTGGACCTCGTTCTGGATGTCCACCGCACCGATGTCGACGTCGTACCCGACCTCGAAGGTGACGGTGATCGAGCTCGCACCGTTGGAGGTCGAGTTGCTGGACATGTAGATCATGCCCTCGACCCCGTTGATCTGCTGCTCCAGCGGGGTGGTGATCACCCCGGCGACGACCTCGGCGCTCGATCCGGGATAGCCGGCGGTGATCTGGACCGTGGGCGGCACGATCGGCGGGAACAACGCGATCGGAAGCGAGAAGATCGAGACCAGGCCCACCACGACCATGAGGATCGCGACCGCGCTGGCGAAGATCGGCCTGGCGATGAAGAACCTGGTCACGCAACGCTCCCGGGCTTGACGACTCGATGTTCGATCACTTGGAGGCTCCGTCGTGCCCGCTGGCGGCCTCGGGATGAATCGCATGCTGGGCGACGCCGCTCTGGGCGGGGTGCTTGCCACCCGTCGACGGGTCGGTCATCTGCTTCACCTTCGCCGCGACCTCCTTCTGCCAGGCGTCCAGCGAGACGGTCTTCGCCCGGACGGCGGTGTTCGCCTTCAACATGTAGGGATTGCCCTCGACGACCACCGGAACACCAGCCTCGAGGCCGGTGATGACGCGAAGCCCGTTCCATTCCGGACCGAGTTTCACGTTCGCGCGGACGAGCTTGTCGTCCTTCACCGTCCAGACGTAGGACTGCTGCGGCTCGCTCTGGATCGCCTCGACCGGAACGACCATCCGGTCCTTCAGCGTGCCGAGGTCGACTTCCACGTCGGCGAACAGCCCCGGGACCAGTTTGAGATCGGTGTTGGGAAAACTCGCCCGAGCGATGAAGGTCGAACTGTCGGTGGCGGCCTCGTTGTCCACGAGATCCAGGGAACCCTGATACGTGTAGGTGGAGGCGGTGCTTCGGACGGTCACCTTGACGCCGATGTCCTTCGCGGGCCAGGCCATGACGTAGTCGGGAAGTTCGGTGCCCGCGGGCTGGAAGACCACCCGCATCGGATCGAGATCGACCACCACCGCGAGATTCTCGTTCATGCCGGGGCCGACCAGATTGCCGACGTCGACGAGCCGTCGACCGATCCGACCGTCGAATGGCGCGGCCACTTCGGTGTACCCGAGGTCGATCTCCGCCTCGATCAGGCTCGCCCGTGCCACCTGGACCTGGGCGGCGGCCGATTCGAGATTCGTGCGGTACTGGTCGAACGCCTGGGCCGAGATGGCGCCGGACGCGACCAGCGGTTCGTTCCGGGCGTACTCGATCCGGGCGAAGTCGAACGCCGCCTCCGCGGACGCCAGCTGGCCCTCGGCCTGGAGCACCTGCGCCTCGTACGGCGGCTGTTCGATCACGAACATCGTGTCGCCGGCGGTGACCGACGTGCCTTCCACGAAACGTCGCTCCTCGAGGAACCCGGTGATCCGGGCCTCGAGCGTCGCCTGTCGGACGGCCTCGGTGTTCCCGGGGTAACGCCTGATGTCCGGGACGTCCATCTTCTCGGAGTTGACGGCGGTGACCGGAAGATCCGGCTTCTTCGCCGGAGCCTTCGCGGCCGCGCGATCGCAGCCGTTGACCATCGTGACCGCGCCGAGCGCGACCACGGCGAAGAGCGTGCATCCGGCTCGTCGGTTCGAGCTTCCGTTCATCCCGCATCCTCCACGATCACGGTCGTCGCTCGCGCGTCGATCGTGTTCTCCTCGATGTTCCAAGATCCCCCGAGCGCCTTGTAGATCCCGACCGCGTTCGCGGCGACCTGGCCGTCGATCACGGCCAGCTCCTGGACGGCGCCGAGCAGTTCGCGTTCGATGTCCAACAACGCCTCGAGATCGTCGACTCCCTGCTCGAGGCGGGCGGTGGCAAGCGTGGCGGCGCGGTCGTAGGTGTCGACGACCTGACGAAGCCGTGTCTGCTCCCGCAGGCTCGATCCGTAGGCCACGAGCGAGGTCTCGACGTCCGCGATGGCCCTGAACACGATCGACTCGTAGGAGATGAGCGCCTGATAGGCCTGTTCGTTCCGGACGTCGATCACCGATCGAAGCCGCCCCGCCGTGAAGATCGGCCAGGACACCTCGATGGCGAGCAACCCGCCGAGGTTCGACGGCATCACGAGTCGGTCGAACTGGGTGCTGGTGTAGCCGCCCTGTCCGGTGAGCCGGAGCGACGGATACAGGGCCGCTTCCGCGACGCCGATGTTGGCGGCGGCCGCACCGACCAGACGTTCCGCGGCCCGGATGTCGGGCCGGCGGCGAATGACGTCCGCGGGGATTCCGACCGCGATCTCCCGAGGTGGATCGGGGACGCCGAGGTCGTCGACCGTCGAATCGATTCGATCGCGAAGCGATGCGACCGGCTCCGCGATCAACACCGAGAGACGACTGATCGCGACCGCGAGTTCGTATTCCAGCGACGGCACCTTCGCCTCGGCCGCCTGCAGCTGCGCCTGAGCCTGCAGAAGCGAGAACTCGGTCACCACGCCCTGTCGGAACTGATCGCGGGCGAGATTCACGGTCTCGGCCTGGGCCGCGACGATCCGTCGCAACGCGATGATCTGGCCCTGGAGCGATCTCGCCTCGATGTAGCTTCGGGCCACTTCCGCCCGGATGGTCACGAGAATGTCGCGGGCGTCCTCGACCTGCGCCTGCAGATCGAACTCGGCCGACTGCATGCCGCGGCGGACCCGGCCCCAGAGATCGATCTCCCAACCGAAATCGAGCCCCAGGCTGTAGAAGTTGTCGTCCGAAACGGGCAGGCCCGAGCTGTTGGCCTGGTTCCCGTCGATGAACTCGGCCTCGCCGGTCGCGTTGATCTCGGGATACAGATCGGCCGCGGCGATCCCGTAGAGCGATCGCGCTTCGCGGATGCGGCTCGCGGCGGTGCGGAGATCGAAGTTGTTGCGTTCGGCGATCGCCACGAGGTCGACCAGCATCGGATCGTCGAATCCACGCCACCACGCGCCGGGATCGACCTTGCCGCGGGTCAGGCCCTCGACGAGATCCTCATGCCAGGCGTCGGCGGTGACGACGGACGGAGGCGTCGGGTCCGGGCCGACCATGCATCCCGGCAGGATGCCGAGCAGAAGCACGCACGCGAAACGCGATCGCCGCGACGGCATGTCCACTGGACGGCCACCTCGCCGGGTTCGGCATCGTTCGCCTTCTCTTGGTATCGCGGGCATCCGAGCACGGTACTCGCCTCGCGAGTCGTGCGGGGCCCGTCATCGAAAAATCGATCAACGCCGAATCGCTTTGCGAAAAAGAGAGACGGTGGATTCCGGATCCAGCGTTACCATCCGGGTGTCCGGAAACCCTCCTCGGGAGCACATCGTGAAGATGCGACGCAAGACGAGTGGCGATTCGATCGCCTCGAATTCCACGAAGACGCTCGGAGCCGCTTCGGTTCTTGCGCTCCTCGCCTCGGTCGGGGGATGCGACGATCCCGGTTCGGTATCGACGGTGTCCTCCACCGAATGGCGTTCACGCGCCGCGGAGAACCTCGCCGCGGATGCCTCCTGCACGGCCTGCCACGAGGCGGGGACCGACGTCCGCCGACGACTGGGCGTCTCGCCCGCACCGTTGATCCTCGGCGCGAACGGCGTCGGCGGCCGGCTCTCGCCCGCCGCGATCCGGACCCGGGTCCGCGGCCACGGTGCCGAATCCGGCCTGCGCATGCCGGATCTCCTTCACGGTCTCGACGATGCCGAACAGGCCGTCGCGGTCGAGGAACTCGTCCAGTACCTCGTGGAGCAGGGTGGCCCGATCCCCGTCGACGCCACCCGCATGGAGATCTCCACCGCCCGGATCGCCCAGGGCGCCTCGCTCTGGGAATCGGTCGGTTGCACCGCCTGCCACGGCCCGGACGCCGCAAACGGGCTCGGATTCGACGATCTCGCCGGCGCGTGGACCTTCGAATCACTCGCGGACTTCCTGGCCGATCCACTCGCCGTTCATCCCGGCGGTCGGATGCCGTCGCTCGCGCTCACCGACGATGAAAGCAAGTCGATCACCGCGTTCCTGCTGGCGGGCGGCGACATGACGAAGACGACCGCCTCGAAGCCCGGCCTGCAACTCGAGTTCTTCGACGGCGCCTTCGACGGCATGGGGCCGATCGACGCGGTCGGCGGCGACGTCGATCCGGTACGGGTGCCGGTCCCCGGCGTGGGGCCCTACGCGGGCCGCGATCGCTTCGGTCTGCACCTCTCGGGCGAGATCGAGATTCCGACGTCGGGTCGCTGGAACTTCTACCTGACCTCCGACGACGGCTCCGGTCTGAAGATCGACGGTCGCACGGTGGTGGCGAACCCCGGAATCCACGGTGCGGCGACGGAACGCGGCGCGGTGGATCTCGAGGCGGGACGACACGCGATCGACATCGGAATGTTCGAAGCGTCGGGCGGCGAGGAACTCTCGCTGTCGTGGAGCGGGCCGGGCGTCGAGCGACAACCCGTCCCCGCCGAGGCGTTCTTCAGCGACGCCGTGGTGCTCGATGCCGGATGGCCGGACTTCGAGCCGGACTCGGAGATGGCCCGGCGCGGCGCGGAGCGGTTTGCGCAGACCGGGTGCACCGCCTGTCACGTTCCGGACATGCCGCAGCCCCGTGGCACGGCGGGTGCCTCGCCGCTCGCGTCGCTGGTCGCGGGACGAGGCTGTCTCTCGCCGGACGTCCCCGCCACCGCCCCGGACTACGACTTCGACGCCGAGGAGCTCGCCCTGCTGGACGACTTCATCTCGAACGTCGGTTCGATGATCGAACCACTTCCCGCCGATTTCGCGGTGGCCCATGCGATGACCCGGCTCGACTGCATCGCCTGCCACGAACGCCCCGGCGCCGGTGGTCCTTCCGTCGAAGCCCGGGCCCGATTCGCCTCGGACGACGATGCGGAACTCGGTGACGAGGGAAGAATCCCCCCCGCGCTCGACGGCGTGGGCAACAAGCTCCGACTTCAGGCGTTGCGGAACGTGCTCGCCGACGGCACCAAGGTGCGGCCGTACATGAAGACCCGGATGCCGATCTTCGGCGACGCCCAGACCCGGGACCTCGTGGTCCACCTCGCGGCCTCCGACGCGATCGCGGCCGACGGCCGGGAGCCGGAGTTCGACGAGGAACGAGTCGCCGCGGGCCACCTCCTCACGGGCACCGACGGCGTGTCCTGCGTGCAGTGCCACACCGTCGGCGGACATCCCGCCCTCGGCATCCCCGCGGTCGATCTCGCGACGATGCACGACCGCCTCCGACCGGGCTGGTTCCGCAAGCATCTGCTCGATCCGCAGAAGACGAATCCCGGCACCCGCATGACCGCCTCCTGGGGCAACGGTGGAACCGAGCGGATCTTCCCGGAGATCCTCGGCGGCGATCCCGTCAAGCAGGTCGACGCGATCCGCTCTTACCTCTCGCTCGGCGAGTCGATGCCGCTTCCACGAGGCGTGGTTCCGGACGCCGGCGAGTACGCCCTCGTCCCCATCGACGAACCGATCCTCTTCGGCACGTTCATGCGGGACGTGAGCCCGCGGACCATCGCGGTGGGACTCCCGGAGAATCTCCACTTCGCCTGGGACGCGGAACACGCCCGACTTGCGAAGACCTGGCGCGGCGCCTTCATGGATGCCGAAGGAACCTGGCGTGGACGCGCCGGCCAGCTCGAGGCGCCGGAAGGACGTTCGGTCCTCCAGATGCCCGCCGGTCCCGCGATCGCCATGCTGGAGACCCGCGACGCCGCCTGGCCGACCCCGAACACCCGCGACGCCGCCGGACTCCGGAACGGCGGGTGGCGATTCGCCGGCGTCACGCGGGACGACGGCCGTCGCCCGGCGTTCAACAGCGAACTCGACGGGGTCCGAATCACCGAACGCCCGATCCCCCGCATCGCGGAAGGCGGCACCACGCTCATCCGACGCTTCACCGTGGGAAGCGACGCGGGGCGTGGCGACCTCTACATGCGGGCCGCGATCGCCACTTCGATCGAACCCGCGGCGGGCGAGGGCACCGAGCGGATCTGGACGATCAACGGCGAGCGAACCGTCCGCGTGTCGGGCGCCGACTCGTTCGTCCGCGAGGATCCCGGCGGGATGAAGGAACTGGTCGTGAAGGTCCCGCTGAAGATGGTCGGACGCGAGGACGTGGACTTCGAAGGCGCCTTCGACGTGGAGCTGGCATGGTGATTCGACACGAGGAGACCCGCATGAGACCCCTTCGAACGAAGACTTCCGAACGTGGATTCGGACGAAACCCCCTCGTCGTGATGGCGGGGATCGTCGCCATCACCGGCGGGATCGCCACCGCGGCCGACGAGTCGACGTACTGGCGGCTGGTGGACGTCCCCGAACCGGAAGGCGTGGCCCACGAGGTCGGCGCGGTGCTGCCGCTCGGCGGGGGACGGATCATGACCGCGACCCGGCGGGGCGACGTCTGGATCGTCGAGAACGCCTACGAGTCCGCGCCGACCGTGGCGGTGCTCGCGGGCAGCCCCGAGGACGAGGCGACCACCGACGATCCGCATCGAGTCCGGTTCATCAAGTACGCGGACGGCCTGCAGGAACCGCTCGGACTCGCGGTGCATCCCGACGAGGACGCGAAGCGCCGGGCGGCGATCGCGGAAGGCCGGTCCTGGAACGGACCGGTCCACGTCGCCCAGCGCGGCGAGGTCTCCCGCATGGTCGACCTCGACGAGGACTGGCGGGTCGACCGCGTCGAGACCGTGTGCGACGACTGGGCGATCAGCGGCAACTACCACGAGTACACCTTCGGCCCGGCGTTCGACGCGAACGGCGATCTCTGGCTCACCCTCAACCGCCCCTTCGGAAGCGAGCCCTTCGGCAAGAAGGACTGGCGCGGCTGGGCGATCCGGGTCGACGAGAACGGCGCGATGCACGCGGAGGCCGCGGGGCTTCGTTCACCGTGCGGCGTCGAGATGGGACCGGACGGCAATCTCTACTACACCGACAACCAGGGCGAATGGTGCGGTGCGAGCAAGATGTCGATCATCGAGCGTGGTGACTTCCACGGTCATCCCTGGGGGATCGCGAGCACGAAGCGTCCCGAGTCCCTCGTCGACTTCCCCGGCGAGATCCCGGACGGCATCCCCATGCCCGAAGCGGCGGAACGCATCCCGGACTTCAAGATGCCGGTGGTGTGGTTCCCCTACAACAAGTGCGGCCAGAGTCCGGGCGAGGTGGTGTGGGACGTGGACGGCACGCTCGGCCCCTTCTTCAAGGGGCAGGCGTTCATGGGCGACCAGCACCACGCGGCGGTGTACCGGATCTTCACCGAAGAGGTGAACGGTCACGTGCAGGGTGCGGTGTTCCCGTTCCGGAGCGGCTTCGAGTGCGGCATCATCCGCGTCGAGATGGGTGAGGACGGATCACTGGTGGCCGGCATGACCAATCGGGGGTGGGGTTCGAAGGGAACCCGCCCGTTCGGCATGCAGCGACTGGAATGGACCGGCGAGATTCCGTTCGAAGTCCAGCGCATGGAGGCGACGCCGACGGGCTTCCGGCTGACCTTCACCCGCCCCGCCGATCCCGCGACCGCGAGCGAACCGTCGAACTACTCGATGTCGAGCTACACCTATCTCCTGCACTCCCCCTACGGGAGCCCGGAGACCGACACCGCGCCGGTCGTCGTGAAACTCGCCCAGGTCTCGGGCGACAACCTCACCGTCGAGCTGACCTGCGACCCGCTCCGTCCCGGATACGTGCACGAACTCCATCTCGACGGCGTCCGCGACGAAGCGGGCGAGCCCCTGCTCCACGACGAGGCGTACTACACGCTGGTGGAGATTCCGGAAGCCGGCGAATGAACCCGCCACGGATCCCACGATGACCGACGAACAGGCATTCATGACGCGTGCGATCGAACTCGCACGGTTCAACGCGCTGGAGGCGAAGGCCGGTGGTCCCTTCGGCTGCGTGATCGTCCGAGCGGGCGAGATCGTCGCGGAAGGCGCGAACCAGGTGCTCGCGGACGGCGACCCCACCGCCCATGCCGAGATGGTGGCGATCCGGGCCGCGGCCCGCCGCCTCGGCACCCACGTGCTCGAAGACTGCGTGGTCTACACGACCGGCGAACCCTGTCCGATGTGCTACGCCGCCTGCTGGTGGGCCCGCGTCAAGGCGATCCGGTTCGCCTCCAACCACGACGACGCCCTCGAATACGGCGGCTTCGACGACCGTCACATCAACGACGCGCTGGCCCTTCCCGGAGACGCCCGACCGCTTCCCTCGACGGAACTCGGTCGCGCCGGCATGCTCGACGTCTGGCGGGCCTATCAGGCGATGCCCGATCGAACGCACTACTGATCGAATGAGCGACACCGAGACATCCCGATCGCCGGCGGGCCCGCGTCGCTGGCTGGAGTTCATCGGGTTCTTCTGGATCGTCCCCGTGCTCGTCGCGGCGACCCCGTCGAGCTACCTGCCGCCGATCCCGGTGCTCTGGGCCGCGGCGATCGCGTGTCTGATCCTCCTTCGACGCGACCCGGACCTCGACCGCCGGACGCTCTGGGGCGTCGCCGGCATCCGACCCGGTCTCGCCGGCGTGCTGGGTCGATTCCTCCTGTTCGGCCCGGTGCTCGCGGGATTCGCATGGCTCATGGAACCGGAATGGTTCCTGCGTCTTCCCCGCGAACGCACCGGGATGTGGGCGGCGATCCTCGTCCTCTATCCGATCTTCTCGGTGGTTCCGCAGGGCATCGTCTTCCGGACCTTCGTCTGTCATCGCTATCGACCGCTCTTCGGCGACGGCGTCGGCATGTGGGTGGTCGCGGGCGTGACCTTCGGCTTCGCCCACGTCGTGATGCATCGGTGGGAACCCGTCCTGATCACGGTCGTCGGCGGCGTCATCTTCACCGCGACGCTCCTGCGAAGAAAAAGCGGACTGCTCGCGGACATCGAGCACGCCCTCTACGGCGATCTCGCGTTCACCCTCGGGCTGGGCGTCTGGATCTACACCGGCGCGGCCCGCCAGGGCCTCTGAACTTCGGTCGGCACCGGGCCGCTGGATCGCCACCACCCGCCGCGGCGATCACGCGATGCCCGGTCGAACGCACTCCGTATCGACCCGGCGGGCGGAATGCTCACGAGCGCGGCTTCAATCCACCTTCGCGAAACGACCCGGAGGGTGGTCCGACCACGAGACGGAGTCGGATGCGGGTGCCGCTTCGAGCTCGGCGACGGTCGGCACCGGCCGCCCTGCGAATCCGCACAGCACCGCGAAGGCCGGATCGACCGACGTCTTGCGGCCGACGACCAGCAGCTCCCGACCCGCGAAGGACTCGAGCAGCGACTGTGCCCACACCTTTCGCTGCCGGCCCGACTTGATCGACCGTCCCCACGCCCGGATCGTGCCCGCGAAGCGCTGCGACGACCGCTTGACCTTCGTCCTCGCCGGCGAGTCGAGGTATTCGATGGACGCCGCCCGGCATTCCTCGAGGAAGACCTCCCCGCCCAGATCCTTCCAGCATCGGGCCAGCAGCCTCGCGTTCTCGCATCCCTGGCGATCGAGTTCCTCGAGGAGTCGTTCGTTCGCCTTTCTGGTCGACGGAGCGGGGAGCGCCAGGATCCGTTCGTGAGCGAGATTCCGGACCGTTCGGCGATAGAGGTCGAATTCCGGGGTCGCGTGCGTCGCCAAGCCCGAATCGAACTCGTCGAGGACCTCGATCGCGGTCGTGGCGTCCGGCGCGGCCGCGATGATCCCGTCGATCAAGGGCAACGCGAAGGGGTTCAGCCTCATCGCCTTCCGGATCCAGCGGACGCACTGACGCGACCGTTCCACCTCGTCGAGCGCGTCCCACGCCCGCCGAAGCACCATCGCCTCGATGAACGCCTCGGGATCGTGATTCACCCCCCACGCGACCGACTGGTGGAACACCATCGGACGCCGGCCGCCGACATCGTCGTAATTCCATCCGGCGTGCACCGTGGTGACCTCGTCACCACCCGTCGCGTATTGACCGCCACGACAACGAAAACGACCGGTCGCCGGATCCTGCTCCATGAAGACGATCGCGCAGTGGCCGGGCTGGCCCGCGGTGGACGCCGGAACCCCGCAGATCCGATGGGTCCGGGCGCCGATGTTCCCCATGGTGCCGCAGACGCCCCCGTCCTTCCACATCATCTGGATCGATCCGTAGCTGAAGGGCAACGGCGCGACCCGCCGGGCCGACTGCATGTCGAACTGCTGGGCGATCCCGCCGATGTACTCGCCGTAGGTCCTGAACTCGCCGTCGTCCCGGTACTTGATCCAGATGTCCTCCCGCTCCCGGAGCGGCTGGTCGTCGGCGGCGAGCATCATCAGCACCGGCCACGGTGCGTCGATCGGAAATCGCGGCCAGACCCGATCCGTTCCCGAGAAGTCGTGACGATGATTCCGGATGAACCACGCCATCGATTCGCTCGGGGTCGGTGACGCGTCCCGTTCCCGCGGCATGCGACCCTTCGCACGGTACGCGTCGTGGAAGAGATCGTGCGCCGCCTTGATCGAGGCCCGGAGCGCCTTGTCGCGGACCGCCGCGGTCGATGCTCGATGGACGACCCGGTCGCCGCATTCGAGGACGACTTCGGGATGCCCGTTGGCCGCGAGGTAGGCGTTGAACTCCGCCTGCAGCGCGGCTGATGCGATGACGTCGGCGCCGACGAGTCCTCGCTCGACCGTCCTGCGGACCTTGACGGGCTTGCCGCGCGGTTTCGCGATTCCGCGATCGTCGTACTCGAGCGGCGGAAGTTCCCTGACCTCGATCTCCACCTCGATCGGAGGGTGATCTTCGAGGAAGTTGATCACGTGATCATGGACGTCGAGGTCACGCCCGGGATCCGCGGTGTCCACCGGGATCCGAGGATCCCCCGGGCATTCGAGCACGAGCGCCGGACGCGGAGTGACGTCGGGAAGATCGCCGCCCGGCCGACCGGTGTCGCCGTCGTTCCAACCCGACGCCTCGCGATCGGAGGATGCGTAGGAACCCGCGATCGCGAAGGCGACGGCGAGCTGCGTGTGCTCCTCCCGGACGACCGACTTCCCCAGGTCGATCTCCAGAGAGCGCAGGCCCAGCAGAACGGGAAGTGGATCCGCGCGACAACCGTAGACCGACGCCTGGAGCGTCGGATCCCCGTCGATCCACGCGATGAAGTCCGGCGGCAGCTCGATGCCTCGTTCACGACACGCCGCGAGCGTCCGCTTTCGAGCGTCGGCGACGTGACGGTCGGCCGTCCGGTCGGCCCCGGGGGACCGAGCCGAGGCGGGATCGCCGATGGACAGGAACATCAAGAGCGCCAACAGGCAGGTGCCGAGCCGTCCGGCGGGTCCGAAGCGATGCGACATGGGACTTTCCTCGGATGAGTTCGGATTCGGGCGACGATCGGAGCGTCGGAACGACGACCCGGACCGCCCCAAGTCTGCCACAGATCCCCGCTGCTGACCAGTCTCGCAAGGCTTTCACGCCATGAATCACTGCATGGCTTCGCGCAGGACCACGCCGGGGGCCTTCCGCATCATCTTGATCAGTCCTCGAACCGCCGCGCCCCGGCCCCGGGCCAGTTCGACCAGTGATTCGCGGAACGCTTCGACGATCCAGTCGACGTCCTCCTCCGAAATCACCAGCGGCGGCACCAGCTTGATCACGCCGCTTCCCTTGCTCGTCGACTGGGTGAGCAGGCGATGTCGCTGCAGGAGCCGCATCACCAGGGCCTGCGCGACGAGCGTCGACGTCCGGTTCGCGAGCCCCGGCATGTCGATCGCCAGCGCGGGCGGATCGAGTTCGACGCCGATCATGAGACCGCGTCCCCGGACCTCCCGGATCCCCGGGACCGTCGGCGCGAGATCACGAAGTCCGGCGACCAGTGCCGCGCCCATCCGCGCCGAGCGTTCGACGATCGCTTCCTCTCGAAGGACGTGGAGAACCGCGAGGCCGTTGGTCATCGCGAGCGGGTTCTCCCGGAAGGTCGAACTGTGGACCACCGACCGCTCCACCGAGTCGAAGACCCGATCGAAGATCGCGGCCGAACCCAGCACCGCGCCGAGCGGGATCGCCCCGGCGGAAAGCCCCTTCGAGACGCAGACCAGATCGGGCTCGACGCCGTCCGTCCGCGATGCGAGGGCTGCGCCGGCCCGGCCGAGTCCCGTCTGGACCTCGTCGGCGACCAGCAGCGTGCCGGTCTCGCGGCAGATCTCGGCGACCTCCTGCAGGACCCCCGGGGGATGCGGGATCACGCCCTTGCCCTGGACGGGTTCGAAGAAGAACGCCGCCACGGACTCGTCGGCGAGCGCCGCTCGAAGGGCGTCGGTGTCGGCGAAGGGCACCTCCCGACACCCCGGGACCAGCGGCTCGAATCCGCGACGGAGCCATTCGGCTCCGTTCATCGAGAGGGCGCCGAGGGTCAGGCCGTGGAATGCGTTCGACCAGTGGGCGAAGCCGGGGCGACCGGTCGCGGCGCGGGCGATCTTCATCGCCGCTTCCACGCTTTCCGTCCCGCTGTTCACGAAGAAGACGCGATCGCCCGGTCGGTCGAGGAATCGCTTCAGGGACTCGGCGAGGGCCACCGCGAGCGGCGGCGTCTCGAACTGGATCAACGTGGGCGGTGCGATCCGGAGCGACTGCTCCAAAGCATCCCGGAGCACCGGATGGTCGCGGCCGAGCGACAGGCACGCGAATCCGCCGATCGCATCGAGATACCGCGATCCCTGCTCGTCCCACAGATACGGGCCTTCTCCGCGGACGAAGCGTCGATCGAAACCGACCAGTCGAAGCAGATCGTGGAATCGGGGATTCAGGTGCGCAGCGTAGTCACGACCCGCATCGGGCCCGTACGCATCGAGAATCGACTGGAGGTCGAAGGTCGCCATGTGAAGATCGAAGGACCATCGGTCGGGCCGGCCGAAGACGCCCGGGGCGACGCTCGCCCCGGTGCGACCCCGCGAGCCCGATCAGCCGCCGGATGCCTGCGTCGCCGACTTCAGGACCCCGGCTTGATTGGTGTCGTTGTTGTAGAAGATGAAGGCGGAGATGTCCCGGCTGTCGGTGAAGGCGACCGCGCCGATCCCCTTCGCGAGGAAGACGTACTTCCAGGCCGACACCGACGCCGGCCCGATGCTTCCGTCGTACTTGATCCGGATGAGCCGCGTCTCGTAGGTCCCCTTCGGCACCTGCACCTTCCACGCCCCGAGATCCTTCCAGGTGCACTTCACCGTGCCCGAGTAACTGGTCTCGTCGGGGGAGCTGATGTCGCAGATCCGGATCTGGACACGCTCGCTCATCTCCGCCCCGGACTTGTTCGAGACCTGCACGATCGGTTCGGGCGGGTCGAGTCGGATGATGAACGAATTGGGCTTCGAGACATCCGTGGCGGCCACGATCCCCCGGTCCTTCGTCGCCTTGAGATATCGCGTGGTGCCGGTCGGCAGTTCCATCGCCCATCCCTTGGTGGCATCGCCCTTCTTCCCGCCCGGCGCCCGGTCGAGCCGGGTCATCACGTGCTTGAGCGTCTTCGACTCGTCCCGCGGCTTCTCGTACAGGTACACCGTCGATTCGAGCGGCATCCAGTCCTCGGCGTTCTCGATCGGCATGGCCTTGCCGGGCCCGAGCACGACGTCCGGAAGATGCTTCCGGAGTCGAGCCGCGTCTTCCGACGGCAAGGTCTTCAGCGGATCGTCGAGGCCGATTCCCGCCGCGGAGATGATGGACACGAGCGCGATCGCGATGAATGTCGTCATGGAGACATCGTACCGGGATGGGATCGAAAACCGAAACGCCCGCCCACGAGGCCCCACGGCGTAAGATCTCCGCTTCTTCCGGTCGCCGAAGTCGGTTCCGGAGCACGCCGACGGGATTCCCGATCATGCCGGATCGCGTTACGAAGACCAGCCATTCCGACGAAGCCGTCGGCGTGCCGCGCATCGCGGTCCTGGTTCCCACCTACGACAACCGCGACACGCTCGAATCCGTGCTTCGCGCCGCGGCCGACCATGATCTTCCGCTGGTGGTGATCGACGACGCCAGCACCGACGGCTGCGAGGCGATCATCACCGACCTCCGGCAGCGGGGCGTGGTGCACCAGTCGTTCCGGGTGCCGCGCAACCTCGGAAAGGCCGGTGCCCTCCGCGCGGGGTTCGAACTCCTGCGGCGGTCCGGATTCACCCACGCGATCACCTGCGACTCGGATGCCCAACACGACACGGATCTCATTCCCGTCCTCGCCGAGGCGACGAGACGATCCCCGGGCGCGTACCTGCTCGGCTGCCGCTTTCCCCTCCACCCCGACCAGCCGCGACGCAACCTGATCGGACGCACGTCGAGCAACGTCGCGATCCGGGCTCACTGCGGAATCGCCGTCGGCGATTCGCCGTGCGGCTTCCGATGCTGGCCGCTGGAACTCGCGGCGACGGTCCGCGGGCTTTCGGGTCGCTACGCCTGGGAGGAGGAGATGATCACCCGCGCCGCGTGGGCGGGATGGCCGGTCGGCTCGATCGACGTCCCCGCGATCTACCACGCGCGGGACACCCGGGTGAGCCACTACCGATTCCGTCGGGACTGGTCGGAAGGGATCGGGATCTACCTGTTGCTGCTCGGCGAGGCGCTGCTTCCGCGGATCCACCGCGGCGGCCCGGACCGGCATCCCTTCCGCACCGCGTTCCTTCGACGCTTCGATCGACTGCTCTCGCCGGGACCGCTCCGGGGCCGGCGCCCCGAAGCCGCGACCAATCGCTGGTTCCTGCTGGTTGCGCTGGTGCTCGCCACGTTCGTCGCGATGGTCGCCCCCGCCTCGACCGCGACCATCGCCGCGATCGCGTGGGCCGGTTGGCGATGGCACGCCGGATTCGCCGCGATCGTCATCGCGTCCCTCCCCTCGCTCGACGCGTCCGGGATGTCGAGATCGATCCTCGAATGGGTCGTGCTCGCCGGGGGCGCATCGCTGCTCTCGGGATTCCTGCGACCGGGCCTTCGCGCGACCCCCGCCGCGCGGTGAATCCGAGTCAGCCCTCGGATCCGCCCACCATCTCCATCAGACGCCCGCGAAGGAGCTTGCCGGTGAGCGTGCGCGGCAGTTCATCGAGGAAATCGCACGTCCGGGGACGCTGGTGCGGCGCCAGCTCGCGCTTCGCGATCTCCGCGAGATCACGTTGAATCGCGTTCCGTGACGCGGCGTCTTCGGCGTCCTCGGCGACCACCACGACCCGGACCCGGGTCACCGTCTCGGTGAGCGGCAACGGCACCACCGCGATCTCGCGGATCGCGGGATGCTCCATCAGGATCGACTCCACCTCCGTGGGGTTGACCTTCAGACCGCCGACGTCGAACTGGATCTTCGCTCGACCGGTGATCTCCACCCGTCCGTGTTCATGCACCGTGCCGAGGTCACCGGTCCGGAAGTGCCCGTCGATTCTTCGCCCGGGCTCGACGCGAGCGTCCCGGGTGTCCTGGTATCCCGCGAACATCGCGTCGCTTCGCACCACGAGCTCGCCCGAGCCGGTGTGGCTCGTGACGGGGGTCTCCCCTGCATCCTCGTCGACCACGGACGCGACCCGCACCGAGACACCGTCGACCACGCGATCGTCGCCGCCGAGACCGAAGGTGATCGTCCCCAGCTCGGTCGCTCCATAGAGATTCCCGGTCGGGCACCCCCAGGCCGCTTCGAAACCTTCGCGCACCGAAGCGGGGAGCGAGCTTCCGGCGGAATACGCGAGCCGCAGCGCGGAGCCGCGACGCCCCACGCGGGCCGCCGCCTCCAGCGTCACGGGAACGCCGGGGAACACCGTCACGCCGTTTCCGAGCGCTTCGACTCCCGGGCCGAGATCGAACCCGGCCTGATGCCGGACCATCGCGCCGGCCCGCATGGGTGCGAACACGCCGTGCTCGATCCCGTAGGCGTGCTGCATGGGAAGCGTGGCGAGGATCTCGTCCTCGTCGCGAAGTTCGAGGATGTCGACCAGCGTTCGCGAGACGCGATCCAGCGCCGCCGCGGTGCGGAGCGCGACCGACGGCCGACCGGTCGTCCCGGAACTTCGCAGCAGGAGCGAGGCGGTCCCGCCTCGTCCGAGCCGGTCGATCCCCCCGCTGTCGAGGGGCGTCGAGGCGGCGTCGACGTGAAGATGGCGTTGATCATGGAGATCGACTTCGACGGATGCGTCGACCCACGCCGCCCCCGCATCGGTTTCGACGATCGCGTCGACGCGATGGGCCGCATGGAGTTTCGCCCGGTCCCGGGCGGACGTCTCGAGTCCCACCGGAAGCAGCCGGCGTCCGGTGCCGAAGATCGCCAGCAGGCCCGACCAGTACGCGGCGCCGCCGGGCCCGTGCAGCATCACCACCGCATCCTCCGGCAGGAGATCGTCGAGACGCCCGGCGAGGGCCACCGCGTCGCGGAGAATGGATGCGCGGGTCGTGGTGCGGCCCGACGCGACGTCGAGGATCGCGGATCGATCCGGTCCACGATCGACCGATGCGATGAAGTCCGCGATCAGCTCGGCTGCCACGACGGCCGTCCACGTTCACCGCGACGAAGGCCGCGAATCACTCCCGATCGGGGCGACGGCAGGGAGACGCCGCCGGACTGGAGGATCGAATGCGGTCGGATCCACTCCACCACCTTGCGATGCCGGTTCGCTTCCCGGAGCCAGCGCATCAGCTCCCATCGCCACCGGACGCCGAAGGGGACGCCCTCGAAGATCTCGCCGGCCAGCATGTTCACCACCGCCGCGTCGACGTTCATCGGGCCGTGCCCGCTCACCAGCAGTTCGCGGAAGGAATGGTCGTAGAAGTTCGAGATGAGGCCGAGGAATCCGGCCCGCAGGCGGGCGACCCGCTTGCCGTAGGTGTTCGCCGCGGACGCTGCGCTCCGACGGCCTTCATCGACCTCGATGATGCGGCGGGCCGACGCGACGCCGGTGTCGATGCCGAGGGTGACCCCGGTCGACCAGACCGGATCGATGAACGCGGCCGCGTCCCCGACCATGAACCAGCCGTCGCCGGCGAACGGTTCGCAGGTGTAGGAGAAGTCGCCGACCACCTGGTTGGTCGTCGGCCCGGTCGCGTCCTTCATTCGATCCGCGACCAGCGGACACTGTTCGATGCACCAGGCCAGACGCTGGCTCGCGGGGACCGGGATCCGCTTCGCGTGCGCGTCGTCCACCACCACGCCCACGCTGGTGGTCCGCTCGTCGATCGGGATCATCCAGAACCACGATTCGCGGCACATCGCGAGCGTCGCGAAGCCGGTTCGATCGCCGTCCGGCCGGCGAACCCCCTCGAAGTGCTCGAAGTAGGAGATGTTCCGGTATCCGTCGAGCAACCGCCGCGTCTTGAAGTGTCGCCCGAGCACGCAGGCCTGTCCGCTCGCGTCGATGATCCAGTTCGCACGCACCGGCCCCGACGAGAGCCGGAGGCGTACGTCTCCGTGGGCGATGTGCTCGATCGACTCCACCCGCTCCTCGAAACGACAGACCGCGCCGGCCTTCGTCGCCTCGTCGACGAGCATCTGGTCGAAGACGGATCGGCGGACGTTGAAGGTCTGCTTGATGGTGTCACCGAGCATCCGGGCGAACGGAATCGCGACCGGATCGCGACGTCCGTCGCCGAAGCTGATCTCGAGCCCCTTCTTCACGACGTGCGGAAGTTCCTCGACGCGGTCCATCAGGCCGAGTTCGGTGAGAAGGCGATTCGCATGCGGGAGCATCGACTCGCCGATCCGGAACCGGGGGAACGAATCCTTGTCGACGACCAGAACCCGCTTCCCGGCTCGCGCGAGTTCGAGTGCGGCGATGCTGCCGGCGGGGCCGGCGCCGATGATCACGACGTCCCAGTCCTCGCCGGTCACGGTGGACTCCGGTGCCGCGATCACGATGCGGGCTCCGACGGGATTCCGGCGCACTCGATCTCGACGAGGAGTTCGGGGCGGCAGAGCCGCTGGGCACGGAACTCGATGGTCATTCGATGATCGGGCCAGCGTCTTCCGATCGCCTCCCGCACGCGGTCCTCGGCCGATGGGTCGGGAAGGTAGACCAGCCAGTCATCGAGATCCGCGGGAACCAGATCCGGATCGCAGGAAGCGACCACCGTCTCGAGGTTGTCGAGCGTCTCCTCCAGCTGGCGATCGAAGCAGTCCAGGTGGAGCGAATCCTCGCCGACCACGCTCGCGGTTCCACTGACCAGGATCGATGCGTTCTCGACCCCGGTCACCTTCGCGGCCCGGACGAACGCCGGGGGAAGATCGCCGAAGCGACGCGAATAGTCGGCGGGCAGGATCTGCCGCGGATTGTCGACCGGGCATGGTTCGCCCGCCCCGTGCAGCAGGTGCAGCACGAGGTCGCGACCGGCGTGGCCGACCCCGGACGCGACCGGAAACCACTCCGGTCGTCCATGCACGTCGCGGAACGCCCGAAATCGTCCGGCGTTGAAGACCATGTAGCGGTCGCCCCGATCGCCGTCACCGTCGGTGTCGGCGACGAATCCGGCATCGTCGTTGATCCTCGGAATGAAGTTCCACGCCCGCAGCAGATGGGCATGCGGAATCCCGGAAAGCAGCGTGCGATACGCCTCGAGCGTGGCCGCCTCGAAGGCTTCCCCGGTCATGCCGGAAGCGTCGTCGAGCACCACGGTTCGAAGATGCCGATCGCCGTTGATCCGCTCGGCCGCGCTGATGCGGGTCCCGACCGACCAACGACGGTGCGGATCGACCGAACCGACGGAGTCGCGGATCCAGGCCGGCAGATCGGCGGGGCCGCCGGTGGCGATCCAGTCCGCGATCTCTCGATTGGTTCCACGCTCGACTGCACTCACGCTCGAAGTCATCGGTCGGATGATACAGGAGCGATCCGCACAAATGCAGCGCCACCTGCCGGATCGGGCCAGACGACGAGGCCGCCATTCGATCCCCGGACCACGTTCGCGATCGCTCGGAACGCCCCCACCGACTCCCGCTCCACGCGTTCCGTGGCATGATCCACCGTGCATCGCTCCGGCCGGCCGGAGATCGGTCGAAGGCGCGATGCGATCGCGACTCGTCGGCCAGCCCGCGTTTCGCGTGCGGGACCGCGGATCGCATCGTTCGTGGACCTGACGAATCCACCCTGAATCGTCCGTAACGAATCCCGGACGCTTTCACCCTTCGGCCACTCCAGCCCGCTTTCTTCGAGCACCGCGAGGATCGTGGCGCCCCGCTCGATCGCCGCCGACTCCCGCTCGAGCACGAAGGCGATCGCACCCTCCGCGGACGGCAGGTCACCGATCTCCCCGAGATGCCGGAGCACTTCGCGGACCTGGGGATGCGTCTCCTCCGCGGCGACCACGATGGCCCGGTCCGCCTGCCCGGTCGCGAGATGCCGTCGCGCGTGGTGCATCGCTTCCAGTCCCGCGATCGCGGTGCCCCCCACCGACAACGTCAGACCCTGGATCCCGAGACCGAGGCTGAGCTGGGCACTTCCGATGTTGGGGACGCTTTCCGCGAAGTGAAGCGGATTGCCCGCGCCGAGTCCGTCGCGGACGAGCTCCGTGTAGAAATCCAGCGTGTAGTCGGACGCGCCGAAGCGGGTGCCGACGAATCCGGAGGAGGTCCGAATCGCCTCGTCGTCGAGTCCGGCGTCCCGGGTGGCGAGCACGCCGGCGGCCCGAACCAGTTTCGAGAACCGGGCGAGACGACGGACGGCGCGGGCGTCGTCGAGACCGTCGAACGACGCCTCGTCGAGACCGATCTCGCCGGGTCGGATCTGCGGGTCGTCCGCCTCGGGAACGAGCGAGCCGACGCCGGTGATCACGATTCGCGACGTCGACGCGTCGCAGGTCACCGGCGGACGAGGCGGAACCCGCTCGACCGCGGTGCCGGACTCCACGAGAATCGCCGCATCGGCGCCACCGAAGCCCAGGGAGACGACCGCGGCGCGGTCGACGGTCGCATCGTGCCGCGGCGTCGGCGTCACGAGATCCAGCGTGGGGAAGGCGTCGCGATCGACGGTCGCATTGGCGGCCGCGGGCACCGCGCCATGCTCCATCGCCGCAAGGACCACGGAGAGCTCCACCGCGCCGGCCGCACCGAGGGTGTGACCGATGCGACTCTTGAGCGCGGTCACCGGGATCTCCGGAAGCCGCTCACCGAAGCAGGACGCGAGCGCCGCATGTTCGGCGAGGTCGTTCGCGGGCGTGGACGTGGCGTGGGCCGCCACCAGATCGGGAACGAGTCCGGTTCCGTCGAGCGCCGCCGTCGCGGAACGCAACGCATCGGCGGCCCCGCGACCGGTCGGGACCGGTTGGGTGAGATGATGCGCATCGCTTCCGCCCCCCCAGCCGAGGATCCGGGCGAGCACCGTCGCCCCTCGGGCCACCGCGGCGGACTCACGCTCGACGACGAAGACGCCGTACCCCTCGCCGAGCCGCATGCCGGCGCGATCCTCGGTGAACGGACGCAGCGGACCCGCCGCGACCAGCCGGAGACAGTGGAAACCCGCGTAGGCGAATTCGCTGATCGGGTCGTAGGCGATCGCGACGACGAGGTCGGCCTCTCCGGCGAGGATCGCGGTCCCCGCCATCGCGAGCGCACTCACGCCGGAGGCACAGGCCGCCGACACCGTCGAACCGCCGAGATCGAGCCCGGTGCCTTCGAGCGCATGCCGGGTCACGGTCGAGGTCGTGGTCCGGGCCATCACGTCGAGCCGTCCGTTGCGCATGCCCGCACCGAGGTGCCGCATGCCGCCGAGCGTCGTCCCGAAGAGCGTTTCGATTCGAGTGCCGTCCGACCGCATCGACCGGATCGTCGCGGTGTCGAGCCCGGCCTCATCGAGCCCCCGGCGGATCGAACGGGCGAGCATCCGCTCGGCCCGGTCCGGGACGCTTCCCACCACCGGCTCGGCTTCGGACACCTGGGCCGCCCGGACCTCGGGGACCGGTGCACCGTCCGCGTCGGACTTGAACACGCCTTCGATCCCGGGCGCCACGTCGATCTCGATGCCACCCTCGAGCATGGCCGCGAGAATCGCGCGGCGGTCCTCGCCGAGCGAGCAACTCGCGGACGCCGCGGTCAGCACCAGGGTCTCGGGCTGGTTCACGACGACGCGTCTCCATCCGCGGGCGGCAGGCTGACGCCCACCGATCCGGACGCGACCGACGCTCCGTCCACCGACGCCTCGAAGTCGAATCGATGGATCGAACCGAACCGGCCGATCGCGTCGACCGTCAGTTCGATGATCGCGGGCGGCTCCACCGGACGGCGGAACCGGGCTTCGCTCAACACGAGCATGCCGTTCGAACCCGCGGTCCCGTTCCCGTCCCGGTCCTCGCTCATGGCGTGGTGCGCCGCGGCGCCCGCCAGCTGGGCGGCGGCCTCGGTGATCAGCACCCCGGGCACCAGCGGTCGTCCCGGAAAGTGCCCGCGCAGGAAATCCTCCTCACCCTTCACGATCCACGCACCACGAGCACGCTCCGGGGAGAGCTCGTCGATGCGATCGAGAAAACGGAAGGGATCCGCGTGCGGCAGGTTCGCCAGCGCCGCGTCGTGGTTCGAATCGCTCGACCCGGTCACGCTTCGGTCCGGAGTGAATCGACGAACCGAACGAAGTCGCCGATCGTGCCCATCGTGTCGCGGCCGAGCTTGTCGTTGGGAATCTTGATCCCCAGCCGCTTCTCGGTACCGGTGACGACCATGAGCAGGTCGAGCGAATCGAGTCCGAGTTCGTCGCCCACCAGCGGCGTCTCGGGCCCGAGGTCGACCATGCCGAGCTTGAGGTCGGTTCGAAGGACGTCGTAGATGGTCTCGTGAAGGTCGGTGGTCTCGTTGCTCATGCACATCTCCGTGGGCGGACCGGCGACGCGTCGTCGTTCGGCCCGGGTGCTGCTCACTGCCAGCGGGACATCGCCACCCGCGCTCCCACCAGGCAGATCACGGTGGTCGCGCCGATCAGGCCCAGCGCCGGACCGATCCTCCCCAGCATCGCGGAAAGCGTGTCGTCCGAGGTGGTGTACCAGAGTATCTGCTGCATCGCGTCGATGGCGCGGGCGTTGAAGGCCCACTGACCGACGGCCTTCAGCGACGGTGGCATCAGGAAGGTCGGGATCATGCTTCCACCGACGGCGCTGAGGATCAGCACCGTGATGGTTCCGATCGTGGTCTGCTGGCGGCGGGTCCGTGCGATCCCGGTGATCAGCAGGCCGAGGCCCGCGGATGCGGCCGCCACCGCGGGGATGATGATCAGCAGGGCGACGAACTGCCGCACCGAGAAGAACCGGACGCCGAAGACCGCGGCCGCCCACACCAGCATCACGCCGATCTGCAGGGAACCGACGAGAATCGCGAAGAGGAACCG
This sequence comes from Phycisphaerales bacterium, assembly GCA_029248335.1. GTDB lineage: Bacteria > Planctomycetota > Phycisphaerae > Phycisphaerales > SM1A02 > UBA12014. Next base: position 8,627 of record JAQWJM010000001.1, on the reverse strand, counting down.
GTTCAAGAGAACCGTCCACGGCCCGATCCCCGAGGTCCGAAGCCGGTCGAGCACGCCTCGCTCCTGATCCTCGAGCAGCCATCCGGTGGTCGAGAGCGCACTGAAGAGCATGAACATCACGCCGATCGCCGCGGTGTAGTAGGTGACCAGGGACGGGCCGCCCTGTCCGATCGCGACCGGCCCGCCGTCGATCGGCACCTGCGTCGCGAGGGCGAGCCGTTCCACGATCGGCGGTGGTTTCCCGCCTTCACCGCCCGCTTTCTGGAGCGTTTCGGCGAGCCCCTGCTGGGCGGGGGTGAGGGTGCCGGCGACCATCTCCAGGACCTTGATCTGACGGCCGAGCATCTGCGGCGCGAGTCCCTTCCAGGCCGCGCCTGCGAGCACGCCGCGAGCGAAGTCGGGGGCGATCGGATTCGCAGGGTCGAATCGGACGACGAGCGGCGGGATCTCCGCGGTGGCCTTGCCGACCGCGGCACCGAACCCGGCTGGAATCACCACCGCGGCGGGGAAGCTTCCACTCGCCACTTCACGATCCGCGGCGGTCACGTCGTCGCCCTCGATCTCGACCAGGTCGATTCGACCGCTCGATTCCCGAACCGCGAGTTCCAGCGATCGAGCCGCCGGGCTGCCGTCGAGATCGAGGATCGCGATGCGGACCTTGCTCTCGCCGTTGCGGCCGAACCCCTGGAACACGCTCGCGAAGATCGAGAGGAAGATGATCGGGACGAGGGCGTAGAGCAGGACGCCGAGCCGATCGCGGTAGAGGGTGATCCACGAGATGCGCAGGAGGGCGAGTCGTTTCACGCGGCGTTCCGATCATCGGTGGTGCGATCGGGATGCTCGGACACCCTCCAGACGGGATGCACGTTGAGCCACTGCGCGGGCGTCGCGGCGATGCGGGCCTCGATGAGCTCGACCCACCGTCGCATGGCGGGGTTGCTCGCAGGATCCCGACGAAGGTCGCCTTCGACCTCGATCGCGTCCTCCATCCGCATCGCGAGCCGGCCGTCCGGTCGCCACCAGTTGAACACCGGCACGATTCGGCTTTCGGTCACCTGGGCGAGCTTGAAGGGCCCCACCGGGATCTCCATCATGCGGCCGAACATCGGCATGAAGACGCCGGTCTGACCGGGCTGGACCCGATCACCGAGCAGGGCGACCACCTCGCCCGCGTCCAGCATGTCGCGGAGCGCGAGCCAGGCGTTCACACCGTCGTCGACCGCGTGCTCGACGACTCCCAGTCGGCGACGGGCCTCCGCCCGGATGCGTTCGAGCGTCTTGATCCGATCGCGGCGATAGAGCACGTGCACCGGGGTGTGTCGACCCATGTACGCGGCCGCCGGCTCGAACTCGCCCATGTGGATCGAGAGCAGGATGAGTCCGCGTTCGCCGCGTCGATCGAAGATCTCCCGAAAGGCCGGCAGGCCTTCCACGGTCTCGATCCGTTCGAGCAGTTCATCGCGGGGGGACCGGGAAGCGAGCACCAGCCCTTCCATGTATCGCTGCATGTGCTCCAGCACGCCGATGCCGTAGTCGTCGATCTCGACGTCGGATGCGTCCTCGCCGAGGATGATCCGGCCGTTCTCCCGAAGGCTGGACCGCCAGGCCTCGGCCCGTCGCCAGGTCTCCCGGACCATCCGCGGCCGGATTCGGTGCATCAGCCCCGGCGCATGGGCGTAGCCCCGCAGCAGGGAGGAGACCGCGATCCGCTCGGTCAGACTGATGCGTCGGGACTTCATCCGACCCGCTCCGTCACCAGCGACCCGTCGGAACCAGGCGCGGCACCGATCGAGTCCGCCTCCGGGCACCGGGAGGGATCCTCGGCCAGTGCTTCGATCGCGATGATGAGCCGCTTGGTGAACGCGGCGGCGGTCTCGTCCGGCTCGGCCCGGAGCGGTTCGCCCGCGACCATTCGCAACGGCGCGGACTGCGGCCAGGAGACGCCCGGCGGAAGGATGCGTTCCGTGCCGTCGATGCGGACCGGAATCACCGGGAGATCGTTTCGGCGGGCGAGTTCGGCGGCACCATGCCGGAATCGGCCGATCCGTCCGTCCCGACTCCGGGTGGCCTCCGGGAAGATCACGAGACTCCATCCCTGCGCGATCATCTCATCGATCCGGTCGAGTTCCGAGTACTCGCCGCCGACCCGGTCGATGAGCATCACGTTCATCGAACTTCGAATGAACCAGATCACCCCGCGGCGGAAGAGGCGTTCATGCCACGGCTGCTCGGGGCGGGCCGCGAAGTAGTCGAGCCCGCCGACCGTCGCGGTCCGGTTCCGTCTTCCCCGGGCCACGGACATGAAGAGACAGGGCGTGTCGATCAGGCTGTGATGGTTCGCCACCATGATCGACTGCGGAAGCCGGGCCGCGGAATCGAACCCGCGGCGGCGGATCGGAACCCGGCAGACCAGGCGACCGGCGAAATGCAGGAAGCCGAGCAGGCCCCGGGCCACCAGTCGCGAGGGCAACGGCATCGGAATCCGGAACGCGGAGGTGTCGGGACCCGTCGACGTCATCGATCGCCCTCGATCGGTTCGGCGTCGCCGCGATCACCGCCTTCGCCACCGCGGATGCGGATGGTGGTCACGGTCGAAGGCGCCTCGACGTCGATGATCGCGTCCTTGAAGCGTGGCGCTCCGAAGAACGGCGTGAGATCGTTCGAGAAACCCCACGGCTCGGTGGGGATGCCGAAGAGGCCTCGATCGAGTTCCTCGTCGACATCGACGTCGATGAACGCGGAGATCGCGGTGGGGCGGGCCGGGATCGATTCGAATTCGATCACGGTGATCGGCGGGGTGACGACCGCGGACGTCGCCGCGGTCCAACCGGTCGCCTTGAGCCAGCCGTCCGGCGTCTGCGCCGCGGCGAGAAAGAGCTTCTTGCCGGCGTGTCCGGGCGTGGCGAGTTCGATGCGAAGCGTCGCGAATTCAACCGGGCGATCGGGCTCCGCCTCGGCGGACACCTCGGCGGACGCCTCGGTGACCTCCGCGGTTCGCTCGGGGCCCTGCTGACAGCCGAAGGCCGTCAAGGCGACGCCGAACGCGATGGCCGCGCCGCGGCGGCATCGCCGGGCGCCGTTGGCTCGTCGGACTGGTTCAGACATCGGAGACCCTTGCACGAAACTCTCCAAGCAACCCGCCGACATGGCGGTATTCCACCTCTTCGAACCCCGCCTCGGTCAGTGCGGCGGTCACCACCTCGGGTGGATCGAAAGAGGATATCGCGTTCCAGAAGTGCCGAAGAAGATCACCCGCCGCTCGTGATCGGCAGATCACGGGAAGGACCCGTGAACCGACGCCCTGGATCAGGAATCGAGCGAGCTTGCGTCGAAATCCCCGGGGAGGAACGATCATCTCCAGGAGCACGAGTCGTCCGCCCGGACGCAGCACCCGCCGGATCTCCGCGAACGCGGTCGGCAGATCCTCGGCGTACCGGATCGCGTACCCGCTCACCACCGCATCCATCGAATGGTCGTCGACGGGGATCGACTCGAACGAACCGGGTCGAACGTCTCGGACCCCCGCCTTCACCGCCAGCCCCCGCATCTCCGTCGACGGATCGACCGCCACGATCGCGGGGGAATCGGGCAGGAATCGCTGGGCCGCGACCGCCAGGGAGCCGGTTCCGGTTCCCACGTCGACCAACGTGGCGTCTTCGGGCAGTTCGAGCGAGAGGATCGTCCTGCGCCGATACCAGTTGCTCGTCCCGAAGCTGACCAGGTCGTTGACGAGGTCGTACCGGGACGCGGCGCGGTCGTAGACCTCCAGCACGGCTTCGTCGCCTCCCGGCGAAACCTCCGGGCTGGCGGCGGTCACGCTCATTCGCGAAGACCTCGGCCCGTCAGCGAGAGGAAGACCTCCTCGAGGCTCGCCTCATGCAGGCGAACGCCCTCGATGCCGCCGGGAATCGCCTCGAGCTTCGAGATCGCCTGGTGCAGTTCCTCGCCGAGCCCTTCCAGCGGCACTCGGATCGTCCGTCCGTTCCACGAACCGACCGGCGGAACGAAGTCCTCGGCGACCGCCGCGACCGGACGAGCCTCGAGTTCGAAGGACGGGATGTCGTGCGCGCGGGCGAGGTTCGCGGTGTCACCCCGCGCCACGAGCCGGCCGTGATCGATGATCGCGACCGAGTCGATGAGCGTCTCCGCCTCCTCGATGAGGTGGGTCGCATGGAGAATCGTCGCCCCCTCGCGTCGAAGATCCTCGACCATCCGCCAGATCGCGACCCGGGCCTGCGGATCGACGCCTTCGGTCGGCTCGTCGAGCAGCAGCAGTCGCGGGCGATGGAGCACGCTGACCGCGAGATTGAGCCGCCGTTGCATCCCGCCCGAGTAGTGACGCACCTGATCGTCGGCACGATCCTCGAGCTGGCTGAACTCGAGCGCCCAGCCGACCCGATCGGCGCGATCCCGTCGACGCACGCCGAGGAGGTCGCAGTAGTTCACGAGATGCTCGCGGGCCGTCATCGTGTCGTGCAGCGCGATGCGCTGGGGCACGAAGCCGAGATCCTCCGCCGTCGGTCGACCGCGCCCGAAGACCGAGATCGAGCCCGCATCCTCGCGGATGAGCCCCGCGATGCAGCGCATCAGCGTGGTCTTGCCGGCGCCGTTGGGTCCGAGCAGGGCGGTCCACTCCCCGCGCCCGAGTTCGAGGTCCACGCCGTCGAGCGCCTTCAGGCGACCGAAGGACTTCTCCACGCCGCGCACCAGCAGCGCCGGACTCGAGGGAGGTGGCGACGGCTCCCTCGAGGACCCGTCGCCGGGCATGACTCGGACGGCACCAGGCATCAGTCGATGGGCCGCCCGTCCCAGCGGACGAACGCCTCGACGGCTTCGTACTCGGCGAACCCGAGCCGGTTGAGCCGATCCGCGGTTCCGCGGTTCCGTTGCTCGGCCCGTTGCCAGAATTCACGTTCGTCGGGCCCGGGGAAGAGCGCCTTGTCCTTCTGCGACTGGTGCTTGAAGATCGCGGTGATCTTGCGCTTCAGTTCACCGGGCGAGACGGGAACCGCCATGTCGAAGTGTTCGATCGCCCACTCCTGCCACGCGCCTCGATACAGCCAGAGCACGCAGTTCGACGCCCAGTCGTCCTCGGCGATCGCCTCCATCGCGCGGAAGACCGCGGTGAGGCACGTCCGGTGGGTTCCGTGCGGATCCGAGAGATCGCCCGCGGCGTAGACCTGGTGCGGCTTCACCTTCCGGAGAAGGTCGGCGATGATCGTGACGTCCGCTTCACCGAGGGGCTTCTTGGTCACCCGTCCGGTCTCGTAGAACGGCAGGTCGAGGAAGTGGAGTCGGTCGTCCCGAAGCCCGCAGCTCCGGCCCGCGTCCGTCGCTTCGATGCGACGGATCAGACCCTTGATCTTCTGCACTTCGGGAATGTCGACCTCACCCGGATTCTTCCGACGCAGCACGTCGGCGACGCGACGTTCCATCGCCTCGGCCTCGGCGGCCCCGAACCCGAACATCCCGTTGAAGTGCGCGACGAAGTCCGCGAAACGCAACGCCTCGCTGTCGAAGACCGCGATGTTGCCCGAGGTCTGATACGCGACGTGCACCTCGTGCCCCTGGTCGACGAGCCTGATCAGCGTCCCCCCCATCGAGATCACGTCGTCGTCGGGATGCGGGCTGAACACGAGGATCCGCTTGGGGAAGACCTCGTCCTGCGGACGATCGATGTCGCCCGACCGCTTTCGTCCCGCCGGCTTGCCGCCGGGCCAGCCGGTGATCGCCCGCTGGACCGAACGGAACACCTCGAGATTGATGTCGTAGACGCTTCCGCGTTCGGCGAGGAGTTCCTGAAGTCCGTGTTCGTTGTAGTCCTCGGCCTCGAGCTTGAGGATCGCCTTGGAGACCCGCTCCGCCAGCCAGATCACGGCCTTGCGTACCAGTTCTTCCGACCAGTTCACGGGCCCGACGGCCCAGGGCGTCGCACTTCGCGAGAGGGAGGCGGCGGCGCCGGCATCCAGATAGACGGTGGCGTCCGCGTGCCGCTGGAGGAAGGAGGCCGCGACGGTCTCGGTGACCTCGCCCTCGATCGCCCGGGCCGCGACCGCGGCCTTGCCTTCGCCGAACGCCATCAGAACCACCCGACGCGCATCGAGAATCGATCCGACGCCCATGGTGATCGCCCGGGTCGGAACGTTCTCCTCCCCGAAGAAGTCGCTGGCCGCGTCCTTCAGCGTCACCCGGTCGAGATGGATGAGACGGGTCCGGCTGTCGACCCCGGATCCCGGCTCGTTGAAACCGACGTGACCGGTCCGACCGAGACCCAGCAGCTGGAGATCGATCCCCCCCGCGTCCGCGATGGCCTGTTCGTAGGCCGCGCAGTACGCACGGATCTCCTCGAAGGCGATCGTGCCGTCGGGGACGTGGGTGTTTCCCTTGTCGATGTCGATGTGGTCGAAGAGATGCTCGTTCATGAACCGCCGGTAGCTCTGAAGTGCTTCGGGCGGCATCGGCCAGTACTCGTCGAGGTTGAAGGTGACCACGTTCGCGAAGGAGAGCCCCTCCTCCCGGTGCATGCGAACGAGCTCGCCGTAGACCTGGGTCGGGGTGGAGCCGGTCGCGAGCCCGAGCACGCAGGGCCGGTCCTCGCCGTGCCGGGCCCGGATCAGGCCGGCGATCTCCCGGGCGATGGCGGTGCTGACGTCGGCGGCCCGCTCGAAGACGATCGTCTCGATCCGCTCGCAGTCGAAGTGGACGGGCTCGTCACAGGTCCGTCCGTTACCCAGAAAGCGACCGGTCGACTCGGGCCGTTGCGGGTTCGGGCTGATCGCGGTCATGGCTGCCCTTTCGAGAACACATCGGGGTCGGCGACGGATCCGGCGGACCGCCTGATGCCGACACTACCGGAAGTTCACATGGTTGTTCAACGTCGGCGATTCACCGGTGGATAAAACGATGGATCGACGGGCCCGGTCCCGCGTCACGCCGATGCATCCGGCGGGATCCGCGGCGTCGATCTCGTATCCTGCCCGAATGGCCTTCAACCCCAAGAAACTCGACGCGATCCTGCAGCAGGCCGCCGCCCTGTACGAGGCCGGTCAGTCGGGCCAGGCCCGGCAACTCGCTTCGGACGTTCTGAAGAAGGATCCCCGCAACATCGGCGGCCTCCGGATCTTCGCCCTCGCCTCGACCAACTCGATGCAGTGGCCGGAAGCGGTGAAGGCCGCGGAGAAGGCCGCGAAGCTCGCCCCCCGGGACGCCGGCTCGCTGACCACCCTCGCCACGGTGTTGATCGCCGGAGGACGTTTCGCGGAAGCGATGTCCAAGGCGAGAACCGCCCGGAAGATCGCCCCCAACGATCCCCGGACCCAGGGGACCTATCTCGAGTGCCTGATCTGGACCGGGGAGTTCGAGGCCTGCCGCGAACTGCTCGAAGAACGAGCGAAGGCCCGCCGGCTCGCCCCCGGCACCGCCGCGTCCTACGTCGGGGCTTGTTTCGAGACGGGCCGATACGACGAGGCGATCGACGCCGCCGACGCCTTCCTCGAGGACCATGGCAAGGGACAGCCGGCCCTCGTCGTCCGACCGTTGCTTTCGCTGCTGGGACGGTCGCTGGAGAAGGCCGGCCGACATCCGGAAGCCGTCGACGCCTATGAACGCATGAATTCGGTCGTCCCGGGGACGTTCGACGTCGCCGAGGCGGACCGCCTCACCGATGCGCTGATCGCCGCCTTCCCCGCGGACCTCCACGACGACCGGCCGTCCACCGCGAACTCCGAAAGCCGGCTGCCGGTGTTCATCGTCGGACTTCCCCGGAGCGGCACGTCGCTGCTGGAGCGGGTCGTCGGCGCCCACCCCGACGCGCACGGCGCGGGCGAGACGGGCCTGCTCGACGAGATCGTGTCGAAGCACCTGGGCGTGCAGGGACCCGAGGTCGCGTTCCGCACCGCGGCCGCCGACGACCGGACGCTCGAGCGGATCCGGGCGGATTACCTTCGCGGACTCCAGGCGATCGGCGGACGCCGGGAACGCATCGCGAACAAGAGCCTCATGCTTCCTCGGCAGGCGGGGATGATCGGACTCCTCTTCCCGAAGGCCACGGTGCTCTTCACCGATCGAGATCTCGAAGACACCGCGATCTCCATCTGGGCGAACCTCTTCGACCCGGTGAGCATGGCGTGGACCACGCGGCTCGACTGGATCGGCGCGTTCAGCGCGATGCACCTCCGACTCGTCGACCACTGGACGCGGACGCTGCCGAATCCCACCGCGGTCGTCGACTACCGGTCCCTCGCGAAGGACCCCGAAGCGACCGTGCCGACGATCATCGAGGCGTGCGGCCTGCCGTTCGACGACTCGTGCCTGCATCCCGAACGGATCGCGACCGACGCGAAGAAGTCGGGACGTTTCGTGCCGACGCTCTCGGAGCAGCAGCTCCGTCGCCCGATCAACACCTCGGCCATCGGTCGCGCCGAAGCCTTCGAATCGAAGCTCGGCGCGTTCCGCCGTGGATTCGATTCGATCAAGCGGGGCTGAGTCGGAACCCCCGGGCCGTCATTCCGACGCCACCAGGCGATTCAGAAGACGTCTCCAGTGGCGGCGGCGGCCACCGATCGCCTCGATCAGGGCCTCCCGTTCCGGACGGGTGAGCATCAGGAGGTCGGCGTCGTGCGGAACGA
>JAQWJM010000075.1:0-20713 GCA_029248335.1 Phycisphaerales bacterium | reverse complement strand
CCGCGGACGTCGTTTCCCCGAGGTTCATTCGCTGGACAAGGGGCCTGCGGTGCGTGGGCGTGCAGATCCCCGCCTCACGTCAGGAGCATGATCACATGGTCTCACTTCCTGCCACCGTTCTGGTCGCCGCATGGCTCGCCGGCCTCTCCGGGGCCGGTCAGGAGGCGACGGCCCCGGGCTCGAAGACGCGGCTCGAACGAGTCTTCGAGGCATGTTCGGATTCGGCGACGACCGTCGACGAGCTCGATCCGTTGATTTTCGACGGTATCGACGTCAATGTCACCAACCCCGATGGCCGCATGCGTTCGTTCGGGCTCACGCCCCTGATGACGGCGTCGACGGGTCTCGATTTCAGCTGGCGGACGAACTCGAACGAGCGGCGGCGACGATTCGATCGCCGGCTCGCCTGGCACCGGCGATGTTCCTCGCCACCGGACCGAGCTCCAGTTCGGCGAGCGGGCCCGATACGTAGACGCCCGGGTGCCATCGCAGGGAGGGATCGACGATCGGGTAGCCGCAGCGAGCGCACGGCAGCGATGCCGATGCGATGAGGTCGTCGATCATCGGCCCTCCCGGGCGTCGGCTGGCGAAGCCGGTGGCGAGCAGGATCCGATCCACGGTGAGCGTGGAGTCGTCGCTCATCCTGATCGAGACCCCCTCGGACGTCTCGGCGAACTCGGTGGCCTCGGCCTCATGCCATTCCATTCGACCGCGGGTGATCGCTCGTCGGATCGCCCGGCTCATGTCCGGTGGCATGGAGCCTCGGTGTCTCGCTTCGGTGATCACGGCCCGGCGTCGATCGTGATCGGGTTCCCGATGGAAGTCAGTGGTGTACTTCGGGCCGAGCCAGCCCGGATCGCTGTCGAACTGGTGTTCGCGGATGGCGTGCCGTGAAAGCAGATGCACCTCGTGGCCCTCGGCGACCAGCCGGAGCGCGACGTGACCCGCGGAGATCCCACCGCCGACCACGAGCACGGTCTCGGGAGACGAGGGCCACCCGGACGAACCGGTGTCGAAGACGTGTCGAACGCGGGCGTCATCCCGAGGTGCCCACGGCGGCCACTCGGGTTGATCGCCTGCGCCGATCGCCAGGACCACGTTGGACGCTTCGATGGCGTTTCCGTCGTCGAGGCCGACGGTGATTCCAGCCCGCTCGGGGGAGCAGGTCATCGCCTTGCTGCGAACGTGAAGATCCTCCAGGCCGAGTTCACCCGTCACGCGGTCGCAGTGGGCGTTGAAGAGGGACAGGCTGGGGCGCTCGAAGGGGGCGGCGAAGAGCCCCGCCGCCCGGTTCTTCCGCTTGCCGGCGAAGTGCTGAAGTGCGAGCGGAGCGACATCGAGATGATGGACGGACGCCGAGCGGAGGTGGGTCATCCCGGTCGTGGCGGTGCAGTCGTGCCACCGCTCGAGCAGGCGACTGCTCGGATCGACGATCCGAAGACGATCCGCAGCGACGCCGGCGTCCGCGATGAGTCTCGTGGCGATGTGGACACCGTGGATTCCACCGCCGACGATCAGCCAATCGAGGTTCATGTCGAGCGTTCCTCACAGGACTTGCAGGCGCTCATGTGACGATCGCGCTGGCGCTTCCCGTCACACCGCGGCGTGGGCGTCCCGGGCCGGGTCGCAGCAACCAGCCTTGCACCGGCAGGTCAGGCGATGGTTGGTGAGATGTGCGACGACCAGGATGACGCCGCCGATCGGAGTCATGAGCAGCCAGAACATGCTCATGAAATCACCGGAACCCGCCATGAGAATCGTATCGTCCGACTCGGGGCAGCAACCCTCGGTGCACGGCGTCTCACCGGTCGGGATCGTCTGTTCGGTGACGGCCGTGATGGCGGGGGACTCCACCATCGCTTCGGAAGCAGGGCCGGGGACTTCATCGTCCGGTTCCGGGCCTGCCAGCATGGCGTCGGTTGAATCGTCGGCGACGGCGATCACGGTCGGATCATTCGTCGCGCAGCACGATGCCGTGCAGGCTTCTTCTTCCTCATCGACCACCGTCGCGGCGGCCATCGTCGTGTCGCAGCATTCCGAGTCGCAGGGTTCCACGCCCGCGGTGGCGGGCATCATCGCCGTCGATCCGGCGGACGCGTCTCCGCATGGAGTCGGACAGCACTCGTCGGGGCCTGCGAAGGCGGCGAAAGAGATCAGACCGAGGCCACCCAGCCCGATGAGGGCGGGCATCAGGCGCTGATGTCGGCGCCAGCCGGGGACGAACGCGATCAGGGCGAATCCGAGGCAGATGCCGACCATCCACTTGTGGAAGGAAGGCTCGGCCAGGAAACTCAATCCGAGCAGTGGCAGGAACCCGACCACGAAGGGCATCGCCGCGCAGTGGATGGCGCAGAGCACCGATGCGGCGACTCCGAGTCCGTCTCGGTAGGCCTGTGATCCCTGAAGTCTGGGATCGGCATTCATGGCGGTCATCTGAGACATGTGCAGCGTTCTCTCTGGCGTCCGGGGTCGAATTTGCCGCTTCTGGGGCACCTGCTACTGGCAATCAGTTGCCATTGGCAATCGATTGTCAATAGTATCGATGGTTTGCCGGATGTCAAGACCCAGAAAAACGCCCCCGGAGCAGGGCTCCGAGGGCGTTTTCAGGGATGGGCGATAAAGGACTCGAACCTTCGACCTCTGCCATGTGACGGCAGCGCTCTAGCCAGCTGAGCTAATCGCCCCGGTGTCGCCGTCTCCGGCGGGCCGTCGAGTATAGCGAACACGTGGATCGTGCCAAGGATCCCGAGTCAGGAGGGGGGAAGGAACTTCCCCCGGAGCCATTCCTCGATCCGCAGGGCGGCTTCGGCGCGTGCGACGCCTGGTCCGCGGGTGCTCCGAGGATGCGACAGCCCGCTCCAGGCGGCGACGCCGCGAGCCCGGCGTCGGAGTTCGGGCCAGGTCGATCCCGCGGAGGCATCGTCGGACGTGTCATCCTCTCGAAGACCGTCCTCGATGACGTTCTCGAGCGAAACCGGCTCGATGGCGGCGTGGCCGCGGGCGAGGAACGCGAGGATCGTGGCGCGGGCGCGGAGGGCCAGGACGTCGATTCCCGAGTCCGCGAGTCGCACCTCGTCCTGTCCGCGGAGTCGCCGCAGCATCTTGCCACCGCTCGCCCCGACCGCACCGAGGGCGGCGCCCGCGGCGCCGAGGGCGGTGAAGCCACCCATCGAGATTCCGCCGGTCGCGAGATCGATCATGGCGCCAGCCGCGACGAGTCCGGCCCCGCCGCCCGCGGCCCAGATTCCGGCGCGTTCGAGGCTCGCGGGACTGGCGAAGTCGACCCCGCCGAGCGCTTCCGTGATCTCGAGATTCGTGGCTTCCGCTTCCGCACCGGTGAAGCCGAAGCATGCGGCGATCCGATCCCGCGCTTCGACTTCTCGCGCTCGAAGATCCTCGAGGAGCGCGGCCGTGGCGGCGTCGAAGGCCGCGGTCTTCACCGCGTCGTCTCGACCCGCCGGATCGGTGACCCGCACCGCCGCGGCGGCGTCGACGATCAGGTCGGCGGCGGCGGCCGACGCCGCGGTCACCGAGTCGATGCGTTCGCGACGTCGAAGTTCGATCCAGCGGTCGATCGACTCGGCGTGCTCGGGCGTCAAGGTGCGGACGGCATCGAGCAGCCGGCGTTCGCCCGCGTCGTCGTACACGATCGCATCGAACGCGACCGTGGCGTGAAGTCCCTGACGAGCACACGCCTCGCGCCACCGGGCCGCGTCGGCCTCGGGTCGGGCGACGAAGTTCAGAATCGGAACCACGGGACGGGCGGTCGCGATCAGTGAATGCAGTTCGTCGAGGTGTCGTGGCCTCGGTTCCTCGCGGGCGTCGATGACGTAGAGCAGCACCGATGCTTCCGTCGTCGCTCGCAGGGCCTCGGCCTCGAGCGCGAGCTCGCCGTCGGGATCGGCGTCGCTCGACTCGAGGAATCGGTCGAGCAGCGTGCGCGGATCATCGTGTCGCTCGATCCGCGTGCCTTCGATCGCGTCGCGAAGGCGGGCGGAGTCCTCGAGGCCCGGCGTGTCGACGACGGTGGCGATCGGTCCGCGGTCGTCCGCGATCTCGCCGACCTCGTTGACGCGGGTGGTGCCGCCACGCGGACTCACCAGACCGAAATCGCGACGGCGGAGCAGGGTCTGAAGCAGTGAGGTCTTGCCGGTGTTGGCGTGTCCCACCACCGCGATGCGAAGCGAGGTGGTCATGGCATCGACTCCATGCCGGCGGCGATTCTGCCTCGGGCGGCGGCGAGCCATCGACGTGCATCGTCGGCGTCGACGAGTTCCGGACGGTGGTCGTCGGGTGCGAGGGCCTCCAGCATCGCCGTGGTTCGAGATTCGTCTCCGTCCTGCGACCACCACAGCACGGCGGCGGCGGCGAGGGCGAGGACCGCGGTCCCGAGGGCCGCTTCGTTCGAAGCATCCCTGGTGTTCGATGGGGCGGCGGCCTCCTGGCCGCGACGGGCGAGCGAGACGAGCCCGGCGATGCCGGCTCCGGTTCCCGCCCACGCGGGCATGGCGAGGAGCGCCGCCGGCGCGACCACCGCCGCCGCGGCACACGCCGCGACGCCGAGCAGGCCGCCGGTCCCGAGCCAGATCGCCTTCGATCGCAGGCCCGCGGGAAGCTGTCCGAGCCCGACCGCCCGAAGCGCCTCGAGGCGTTCCGGAACGGAAGCCGCGTCGAGATCGGCCAGACCGGCGAGTCGGGTTCGCCAACGATCGCCGTCGTCAACGCGACGTCCGACTTCGTCGGCGAGTTCGGTCATGCACCGGGCCGTCGCCGCGTCGGCGGGGAGCGGGGCCTCGCCCTCGAGATGACGCCCGATGATCGCAAAGGCACCGTCGAGCGCCGTGAGCCGGAGTTCCGTGGCGTGCGTCTCCTCGGGGTCGGAGGTCACCGGTGCGCCGGTGATCGTCTTCTTCAGGATCACACCGCTTCGCGTGGTGAGTTCCTCGAGATCGCATTCGAGGAGATCGACCTCGAGTTCTTCGGCGAGGCGTCGCCAGTCCTCGAGTCGGATGGCGACCGAGGCCGGCGATTCGGCGCGGCGAAGTCGGTTGCCGCCGTCGAGGATCAGCAGCGGTGGCTTCAAGGACATCTCCACGAGTCGCGAGAGTCGTCGACGAACGCCCCGGTCGGGGGTCGCGGGCGCCCAGGCCACGACGGCGAGCCGGCCTGGTGCGTCTTCGACGCCGGTTCCGGCGTCACGTTCATCGTCGTCGCCGAGATCCTCGAGGTCGACGAGTACATCGGGAAGTGGTGCCGCGTCGGCCGGGCGTTCCATCCGGATCAGATGGGTGCATCCGGTCCCCTTGGCGTTCGTCGAGTCGGTGGTGGCTGCCGGCGTCGGCGTGATCGGCATTCGCCTGATCGTCGTCGCGGTGAGCTTCGGTGGACGCCATTGATCTGCGCGGCGGTGACCGATCGCCGCGTTGAGGACGGTCCAGCCGAGCATCGGGATCAGCAGATAGGTCGCGATTCCGATGGAGAGGAACTTGATCCAGGTCCGGCGGGTCTGCAACGCCGCAGGATCGTCGGCGGGCGTCATCGGTGGGGCGGTGACCGGTTCGAGATCGGACAGGTCGACGATCAGTTCGATGGGTGCCGCGGCGATCTCGACCACCGCTTCTCCGACCTCGGGGGGCAGCCAGGAGCTCTCCCAGCCGAAACCGAAGGCGACCCGCGCGGTCGCGAACCAGATCGCGAGGATCGCGGCGAATGCGTAGGCGGTCCAGAAGGTGCCGGTTCCGGCGGTCGCGAGTGGGCGTCCGGCGCCATGAGCGAGCATCTCGCCGATCCGACGGGCGACGGCTCGGGCGATCGTCTCGTCGCCACCGCCCACGAAACGGATCAGCCCGGCGGGGACGAGTCGGCCGAGCCATGGCGTCACGCGGCGGCGAAAGGCCAGCAGGATCAGCGCCCGTGCGAGAAAGAGACACCAGGGGACGCCCACGATGATGGCGAGCATCGCGGGGGCGTGGACGCGGGATTCCGCGGGATCGAGAAGCCCGCCGGCGGCGGTCCATCCCGCGATCACGCCCGCGAGTCCGAGGGCCGAGAAGGCGAGGCTTGCGCCGAGCACGCCGCGATCGACCAGTCGACGAGCGTCCGCCACCGCTTCGGCATCCTCCGCGCGTCCGACGTCATCGGCGGCGACCGCCGCGACATGGCTTCGCCAGTTTCGCGAGTCGGCTGGAATGATGGGCGTGGTGGATCGGCTCACGTGGTGCTTCCGGATCTCGAAGGGGGCGGGATCGGGGGCGTGTGGTCGACGGGTGGTGCACTGGGGGAACGAAGACGCCGCCGCGAGGTGTCGCGACGGCGTGGTCCGGTTCGGCGATCCGCTCGGATCGACGTCTCGATGACGGCGTCAGTCGGACTTCTCGCCGGTCGATGATTCGGCCTGGTAGGGGCTCTTCTCGCCACCGGTCTTGGGATCGTGGTGCCCCGAGTAACTGTTGGACTGGTCGAGCTGGGCGGGTGAGGAGCCACCGCTTTCGGACTCCGATTCGATCTCGTCGCCGATTCCCTTGATGCCTCGCTTGAACTCCACGATGCTCGAGCCGAGCGAGCGCCCGATTTCGGGAAGTCGTCGACCGAAGACCAGAAGACCGATCACGAGAACGACGGCCATTTCCCAGCCGCCGGGCATGCCGAACAGACCGAGGACGAGATGGGATGGGCTCGAGGCTGACATGGGTGACTCCGGCACGGGGACGGTGAGAACTCGACCGACGCGTGATTGTACCCCAGTGAAGGTGGTCGACGCACGGGGTGTTTCCTCGAAGATCGCCGATGCATTCCGCAGATCGGGACGCGGGCCGCCACGAACCATCGATATTCGGACGCTCCTCCCGACGCGGAGCCCCGCGGATCAGGAGAGTTCGGGGTGTCGAGGACGTGGTATCCCGTCGAGCGGACCGCCACGACCGATCCGGGTGAGGCGGTTCCACGGGTTCTCCGCGCGGATCAGGGCGTCGACGATCGCGGTGGTGGTCGACGACGCGACCAGATCGAGGCCGTGCGAGGAGAGACCGTGGCCGTCGTCGGCGAGGTGGTCCGGACCTTCGGATCGTCGATCGATGGCCCGATCCCAGCGATCGACGAGAACGTCTCGACGTTGGCCGACCTCCCGGATCACCACGTTCAGTCGATCGACGTCGTCGTCGCGGATCTCCTCCTGGAGATCGTCTCGAACCGGGGCGACGGTCGAGAGCACCACGTCGGTGTCCGCGGACTGTTTGGCGGCGTCGATGATTCGGTTGAGGTCCCGCCGGATGTCCACCAGTCGACGTGCGGGGTGGCTGATCCCATCGGGCTCGAGCGTCCTGCGGAGGTCGTCCCGGCCCACGGCGACGTGGGCGACGTGAGGCCTGAAGGTCTGCAGCAGTTCGCTCATCGTATCGGCGACGGCTTCGAATCCCGGGAACGGCCGGTCGCAGCCGACGACGGCCGGTCGGAACGGAACATCCGCCGCGTCGAGCCGTTCGACGATGCGAAGCCGCATCGATCGACCGATCTCGTCGCCGATCAGGAGCACCAGCCGCTGGTCTTCGGTTCCGTCGGGAATCACGAGTCGATTGTAGGTGGCGAGCGCCTCGAGGCCAGCGGTTTTCGAGGCCCTCCCGGATTCAAGACGTCGAACTCCGATTCCGCTACCGTTTCGGCATGCCGATCTCGAACCTCAGGACCACTTGGCGTCGCTCGCCGATCATTCAGCTCTTCGCCGCCGCGGCATTCATCATCGGAGGGATCGGGTGTGCGCCCGATGCATCCTCGAAGCCCGAGTACGACCGGCCGCTTCCTTCGGGCGGTCGAGCGCTTCGGCCCGTGGCCTCGGGTTCGATGCCGGATCTCGAGAAGGCCTGGCAGCGGCGGGATACCGGGCTCCTCGATGCCCTGGACCGCAGCATCGGATGGTTCGAGATGCCGAGTTCGCGGCGTCGGTATCCCTACGCGACGACCGACGGCGACATCACCCACGAGGAGGCGCAGCGGTCGGTCAAGCGTTTCCGCGCGATTCTCGAGACCGCCTCCACCTCGGCGGATTTTCGTCGGCAGGTGCTCGACGAGTTCCGGGTCTACGAATCGGTCGGCTGGAACGGTGGCGGTTCGGTGTTGTTCACCGGGTACTACGCCCCCGACTTCGATGCGAGTCTCACACGAACCGATCGGTTCGCACATCCCTTGTACGCCCGACCCGCCGACCTGATCACCGACCCCGTCGACGGGACGCCGATCGGTCGTCGCATGCCGGATCGCTCGATCGAGCGATATCCGACGCGGGCGGAGATCATGTCGAGCGGCATGCACGCCGGCACCGAGGTGGCCTGGCTCGAATCACCGCTCGACGTCTACGTCGTTCAGGTGAACGGCAGTGCCCGCCTGAATCTTACGGACGGCGGGGAGATGTACGTGGGATATGCGGGCAAGACCGATCGCCGATACAGCGGGCTCGGCGCGAAACTGGTCGCGGACGGCCACATCCCGAAGGGCGGACTCAGTCTTCCCGCGATCTACGATCTTCACGCCGCCGATCCCGAGCTCGTCGAGACCGCGATGCTCGCCAACGAGAATTTCGTCTACTTCCAGCCCTACGACGGTGTTGACTGGCCGTCGGGAAGCCTCGGATTCAAGGTCAATGCCAGAGCCACGCTCGCGACCGACAAGGACGTCTACCCACCGGGATGCGTCTGTCTCGTGGATACCGACGGCGTGAACGTCTCCGGCGTTGAAGCGCCGATTCTCCGGTTCATGGTCGATCAGGACACCGGCGGTGGCATCCGGGCGCCGGGTCGGGCCGACATCTACATGGGCGAAGGGGATCTGGCGGAGACCCTCGCGGGCGGACAGTACGCCGAGGGGCGTCTGTACTACCTGTTCCTGCGTTGATGTTTCGCGACTCGGGCGGTGGGTCCGCCTCAGTCGCCCGCTGGCACGGTCGTGGTGACCGGTGCCGTGTCGCTCCGAATCCACTGCCCGCGAACGAGGCGTTTGAAATCCGAGAACTTCGCGAGGGTGCTCGAGACCTGGACCTGCAGTGACTTCGTGCCTGTGTGGAGTCCCCGATCGACCAGGGCCTCGGCGATCTCCACCGGTCGCATCGGGTCCGATCCGAGGATCTCGAGGATCTTCATCCGCATCGTCACTCGCTTGGATGTCCCGCCCGCGGCGCGCGGAGCACGAATCGAGCGGAAGGCGGGCTTCGAGACGGCGCTGCCATCGAGGCGCTCCAACGCCTCGATCTGGGTGTTGATCACCTCAAGTTCCGTCTGGATGCGCTCGCGGCGAGCAATGAGTTTGGGAAGTGCCGCGCGACGTCGTCCGAGCTCGGCGGCGAGTTCGTCCAACGGAGCTTGGGCGAGGGGGTGATTGGTGTTGGCGGACATCGTTTGTTTCTCTTGCGGCGGAGCGTTGTTCGGATGTAGGCCCGTGTTCTATTGGAACTCTCAGGCCTGCGACTCCAGCGAGTCGCATAGTTCCGAAGATCGGTGAACGATTAGCTGTCAGAGATAATACAGAGTGAGGAGTGAATGGGTTCCACGTTCATAAAAATCAGGTCGAGAAATTTCTGGAGCCTCCCATACTACTGACGTTGTGTTAAAAAATGTAACAACAGGGCAGGATCGAACGATTGTTTGGATAACGAACAACCCGCCCGTATTCAGCGTCCCGGACCGTACGAGAAGATGGCAACGGGCCGGAATCCCGTTTCGGCGGTCCACTCGACCTTCGAGAACGATGCCGGCCACCGCCGGGTGAAGGTCAGATCAGGTGGTTCGCCCGATACCTTCGTTCGGGAGTCGGTCCTCAGCGACCGAACGGCCGACTGCATGCTTCGTTCGTCGGCGGCGATCACGACTTCCGCCGTGACGGTGCCGACGAGGAAAGCCAGCACGAGCGCGATGCAGAACCGCTTCACGGCACGCCAGCCCACCGCGTAGGAGGGGGGCAGACGATCGACATCACCGCCGCATTCACCGCACTGCTCGACGCCGGCGACTCGGACCGGATGCCCGCACGCCGGACAGCGACCTTCCCGCATGAGGCGATGTGGGCGCCGGTGAAGAAACCACATCTCGGGCAGTTCCGCGATGAACACCAGCCAAACGATTCCCAGGCCCATGGCCACGGTCCCGAACGTCGCCGTCGCGATCGCGCCGGAATCGATCCCGAAGGATGGGGCGAGGCCTCGCATCAAGGCATGCGCGATGTGGAAGTAGAAGCCCATGAACCCGATCGCGAGCACCCATCCGAGGATCGACGCCCAGGTCGGCACTCGAAGTCGAGGTTCGGTCGAGTCGTCGGTCATCGGTCCGGTGCCGCGAAACGCGATGGTGCCGGATCGCCCTTGAACCCGTATTCACGCCATCGATCATCGACGCGGTCGACGATTTCCGGCGACATGCTCACCAGAGGGGGATAGTCGCGCACCGGGACACCGTCGCGGTCGTCCCGACCGGGTGTCTTCCGTCGTGCATCGAAACCGATCCTCGGCCCCCGCTGGATCCGGTCGCGGGCGGGGTCGGCGTTCGCGAGCCAGCGGAAGAAGGTTCCTTCGAGGTCGTCGAGCCTGACGTCCTCGTCGACGGCGATCACGAACTCACCGGCCGGATTCTCCGGACCGATACGATCCCAGAGTGCTTCGATCGCTTCGATCCCGGCATGGGCGGCGTCGCCGCCGGCGTGGACGATCGCGAGTCGGCCGAGGCCGGCGGTGGGCAACCCGGCGCCTGCGTCGGTCGCGGCCTTCCGTTGGGCGTCGTCGGGAAGCCGGGGTGGTGCGAGGTCGACCTCGCCGGTCTCCTCGCCACGCATCCGCTCCGTGGCGTCGAACCCGATCTTGGTACCAGCGGCGATCGAGGGGGTCGAGTGGTCGAGGATGTCGAGCGGCCCCCGGACGAATTCGACGTCGCGGCGGAAATCGCACCGTCTCATCATCGTCTCGACCACCGCCTCCTCGTCGTGGACCGGGACGTCGCCGTCGACGACCACGATCGACTTGGTCCACGCCATCTGGCCCGCCCCCCAGATCGAGTGCATCACGCGCCGGCCCTGCAGCGGATAGGCCTTGTCGATCCGGATGAATGCGCTGTTGTGGAAGCAGCCGAATCGAGGCAGGTGATAGTCGTCGATGTCGTGGACGATCGTCTTCAAGAGCGGCAGGAACATCCGCTCCGTCGCCTTGCCGAGGTAGTAGTCCTCCTGCGGTGGCAGTCCGACCACGGTCGTCGGATAGACGGCGTCGCGGCGATGGGTGATCGCGGTGACCTCGACGATGGGGTACCGATCCGGAAGCGAGTAGAAGCCGGTGTGATCTCCGAAGGGCCCTTCGAAGACGGCGCCGGGTCCGAGTTCACCGTCGGTGCGGGGGTCGTATCCGATCATGCCGGCGTCGGTGCGCACGAATCCCTCGATGACGATCTCCGCGTTGGCGGGAACCCGAAGCGGGACCGTCTTCGCCTTGACCATCGGAATGCCCCGGCCGTTCAGGAAGCCGGCCATGAGCAGTTCGCTGATCCCCGGCGGCAGCGGGGCGGTCGCGGCGTAGGGGAGACAGGGCTCGCCACCGAGCACGATCGCGATCGGCATGGGCTCGCCGAGACGTTTCCAACTCCGCCAGTGGGACGCGCCGTCGTGGTGCATGTGCCAGTGCATCGCGAGTGTGGTGGGGCCGAGCAGCTGCGACCGGTACATGCCGATGTTGTGACTCGCGGGCTTCGCTTCGCCGCGGTCGTCCGCATGGATGGTGTGCATGCCCGCGAGCGTGATGTAGCGTCCGCCGCCTTCCGCGGTGCCCGCCTCCTCGGCGGTCATCCCACAGTCCACGGCGGCGGGATCTCCGTCGAGCGGCCAGCATTTCAGAATGGGGAGTCTGCGGAGATCGACTTCGCCCCGATCGGTGCGTTTGACCACGTCCTGGCACGGGCCGGATCGAACGGTCTTCGGCGGGATCCTCAGCAGCGGCGCGAACTCCCGGATCTTCGAGACGATCTCACCGAGCGATCGTGGGGGCTGCGGCTTCGCGAGCGATCCGATGCGGGCCGCGATCGCCTCGAGGCCGCCTCGGTCCCCCGCACAGGCGAGGGCCGTTTCCATTCGGTGGTAGGACCCGTAGAGATTGATCGCGAGCGGGAAGTCGCATCCTTCGACGTTCTCGAAGAGCAGGGCGGGCCCGCCGAGCCCACCACGCCCGGGATCGAACGCTTCGGCATTGACGCTGGGGCTGGGGCACTTGGAGAGGGCGAGGCGGTCGGCGATCTCGGTGACTTCCAGGATCGGACTCACGGGGGCCGTGATCCGGTGGAGTTCGCCGGCGGCGTCGAGGGTGGAGATGAAGGTCTGGAGGTCCGGCATGGCAGCTCAGCGTACCGGTTCGACTTGCGGCCGATCGTGGATGCGGAACGTGGATGTTCCGCGGCCCGCCGCCGGTCGGATCGGGCTCAGACGAGCCGGAAAGACGGTCTCCAGTGACGTCGAGTCTTCCGTGGGGATCGGGTTCACGTAGGATTGAGGTCGCTCCGTCGGGATCTCGGATCACGTGAGCGGCCCGCCCCTGCAACGAAGTGCAGTCGCTTCCGAAGGATGAGTGTGAATCCGATGCCCCTCTCAACGACGCCCCAGACCGAAGCCCCGCCACCGAAGTCTCCCGGATCCGAGGAACTCGCGGTCGATCTGCACGATGTACGCAAGCGTTATCGCGGCAAGATCGACGCGTTGCGCGGCATCCGCATGCAGGCCCGTCGCGGCGAGATCTTCGGCCTCCTCGGCCCCAACGGGGCCGGCAAGAGCACGCTCGTGAAGATCATGCTCACCGTGGTTCGTCCGACGACGGCACGGGGCACGATCCTCGGACGGCCCATCGGGACGCAGTCGGTGCTCGGCCGCGTCGGGTACCTGCCCGAGAAGCACCGCTTTCCGGTGTATCAGACCGGGCGACAGGCGGTCGAATTCGCGGGCGCGATGTGCGGTGTCGACGCGGCGACGTGCCGTCGTCGAGCCGATGAGCTGCTCGATCTGGTTGGCATGTCCGACTGGGGAGGCAAGAAGGTCTCCACGTATTCCAAGGGGATGCTGCAGCGGGTCGGCATCGCCGCGGCGATGGTCAACGATCCGGACCTGGTGGTGCTCGACGAACCGACCGACGGCGTCGATCCGGTCGGCCGGAAGGACATTCGAGACGTGCTGGTGAGGATCCGCGATCGCGGGACCTGCGTCTTCCTGAACAGTCACCTCCTGAGTGAACTTGAAATGGTCTGCGACCGCGTCGCGATTCTCGTCCAGGGCGAGGTCGCCGCGCAGGGGACGATCGAGGAACTGACCTCGGAAAGTCGTCGCTACGAGATCGAGGTCGGCGGACCACCGCCGGAGTGGGCCGAGTCCGCCGGGCTTCGGGTGTCCGCGGCCTCCGATGCGGGGATCGGCACGACGACGCTCGTGCTTCCCTCCGCGGAGGCGGACGCGGTGCAACCGGTGCTCGACCGGCTCCGGGCCGACGGCCGGGTGATCAGGGTTCTCCGGCCGGTTCGGGAGTCCCTCGAGGACCTCTTCATGCGATACGTGCAGGATCCCGAGACCGGAAAGGCGAAGGCGCCGGGTGCGATTCGGAAGGCTCGTGCGTCGAAAGGTGGTGACGCATGAGACAGACCGCCGCCTTGTTCCTCGATGCCTATCGCGAGTTGAACCATCGTCGTCTGTTCTGGATCACGATCGTTCTCAGCGGCCTCGTGGTCGCGGCGTTCGCCGCGATCGGAAACGACGAGGAGGGATTGACGATCCTCCACTGGTCGATCCCGTTCCCCTTCGTCTCCACGAATTTCATCCCCCGTGCCGATTTCTACAAGTTCACCTTCGCCCAGCTCGGCGTCGGGTACTGGCTCGCGTGGATCGCGACCATCATCGGCCTGGTCTCGACCGCGAGCATCTTTCCGGACTTCGTCGACCGCGGCTCGATCGACCTCATGCTCTCGAAGCCCATCGGGCGAGCCCGGCTCTTCTTCACCAAGTTCCTCACCGGTCTTCTGTTCGCGGGCCTGCAGGTCACGGTCTTCACCCTCGCCTCGTTCCTGGTGATCGGGCTCCGCGGCGGGGACTGGGAACCGTGGATCTTCATCGCCGTGCCCCTGGTGCTGGTCTTCTACTCCTACCTCTTCGCGGTGCAGGCGGCGATCGGACTGGTCACCGGTTCCGTCATCGCTTCGGTGATCGGGGTGTTCCTCTTCTGGTTCGTGATCTCGCTGGTGCAGACCGGCGACGGCATCACGCTGGCGTGGCGGATCACCAACGAGATCACGTCCGAGCGGAAGGTGTCCCGAGTCGAGCGACAGGAGTCGAGGGTCACGGCGCTCTCCGCCCGGCTGGTCGATCTGCGACTGGCGGCGGAGGATGGCGATGCGGACGCCGTCGACCAGTTGCCGGAACTGGAGCTCGAACTGGTCGACAAGGAGGAGCGGCTGGAGACGATCACGCTGGAGCTGGCGGACGAGGTCGAAACGCTGGAACAGAGCCGGTCGATCAACGAATGGTTCCATCTCGCCAACACCTGTCTCCCGAAGACGAACGAGACCATCGATCTCCTGTCGAGGCTGCTGGAGGATCACGCGGGTCTGATGCGTCCGGCGGCACCTGCGGACGACACCGTTCGACAGTTCGGGGAGATGGTCGGTCGGGGCGAGTTCCAGGAACGGTTCGATGCGGAGCTCGACGCCTCCCACGGACCGCTGTGGATTCTCGGCACGAGTCTGGGATTCGAGGCGGTGGTGCTCGGGTTCGCGGTCTGGCGATTCCGACGTCGTGATTTCTGACTTCAGGCGTCGCCGAAGGCCTCAGGCGGGCCCGTCGAGTTCACGTCCGCGTCGGGTCGCGGCGGCGATCGACTGACGGACCGCGTGGTCGAAGCCGTGATCGTCCAACGCGGTCTGGCCGGCCGCGGTGGTGCCGCCCTTGCTGGTGACCGCCGCTCGAAGCGCGCCGGCGTCCTGATCCGATCGATCCAGAAGATGGGCGGCGCCGAGCAGGGTGCCGTGGACCAGCGTCTTCGCGGTCTCCCGTGGAATGCCGTGTTCCACCGCGGCGTCGATCCAGGCCTCGACGAGGCGGAACACCCACGCCGGACCGGAGCCGCTGGTCGCGGTGACCGCGAACATCAGATCCTCCTCGACATCGACGACGGTGCCGACCGACTCGAACAATGACCTCGCGAACGTCCGGTCGGCGGCGGGGACGTCGCTGGTGGTGGAAATCGCGGTGACGCCGTGGCCGATCGACGCCGGGGTGTTGGGCATGGCTCTGATCACCCGGGTACCCGTGCCGAGGGCCTCGGCGATTCGATCACTGTGGAGGCCGGCCATCACGCTGATCACGGTCCGGTCGCCGGGCGCCGCCCCAAGCGTCGGGGCGACCTCCGGGAACACCTGCGGCTTGACGGCCAGCAGAATGCACGGGGCGGCCGCGAGGTCGCCGATCGAGCCGACTCGACAGCCTCGATCACGAAAGCCCTCGAGGCGATCGGAGGCGGGGTCGACGACGAGGACCGCGGCCGGGGCGACGACGCCCGCGTCGAGGGCCCCGTCGAGGATCGCGGACCCCATGTTCCCCAATCCGAGGATCGCCAGCCGGATGCCGGATTCCGAGTCGTTCGGGGTCGTCATGTCCGGAGTCTCGCAGGTGGGACGTTGTTTCGCGACAGGGTGACTTCGTATACTCGTCATCCATGCCACCTGCAGGTTACAGCCCAAACTACGAGCTCGACTTCGAGTCCTCGGTTCTCGAGATCGATCGCCAGATCGACGCCCTCGAGTCCAAGTCGGATGCCGGCCGCTTCGAGCGGGAGATCCAGGCGCTCCGGGAGACGCGGAACGATCTCCTTTGCAAGATCTACGGCGATCTCACGCCCTGGCAGACGGTTCGAGTGGCGAGGCATCCTCTCCGCCCGCACTCCGACGACTACATCCGCATGATGTGCCGCGACTACTGCGAGCTCCACGGCGATCGGCATTTCGGCGACGACCCGGCGATCACCTGTGGATTCGGCCGCATCGGGTCGCGCAAGGTGATGATCGTGGGCCATCGCAAGGGTCACGAAACCGCCGAGAAGATCAAGTGTCACTTCGGGTGTGCACATCCCGAGGGGTATCGAAAAGCACTGTTGAAGATGAAGCTCGCGGAGAAATACCGGCTGCCGATCGTCACGCTGATCGACACGCCGGGTGCCTATCCGGGGGTCGGCAGCGAGCAGCGTGGACAGGCCGAGGCCATCGCACGGAACCTTCTCGAGATGAGCCGGCTTCGAACGCCCGTGGTGTGCGTGGTGATCGGTGAGGGCGGTTCGGGTGGAGCGCTCGGCATCGGCGTGGGCGACCGCGTCGCGATGCTGCGGCACTCCTGGTACTCGGTCATCAGTCCCGAAGGCTGTGCTGCGATCCTCTGGAAGGAAGCGAACGAGAGCACCAACACCACGGCGGCGGAAGCCTTGAACCTCACGGCGGCGGACAATCTCAAGCACGGCCTCGTCGATGCGATCATCGAGGAGCCCGATGGCGGGGCGCACCGTGATCCGGAAACGGCCGCAAGCACCTTGCAAGCCTGGATTCTCGATCAGTTGGCTGACTTGTCCCGCATTCAGCCCGATACGCTCGTTCGCCAACGATTCGAGAAGTTCCGTGCGATCGGCCCCGTGGTCTCGATGGAGATGCCTGATCCCGTCGAGGTGTGAGGATCGCGGCGGATCGCCGTGATATCACGACAAATCGCTACAGAAGACCGCTCCCGCATCGTGGGAAACCTGTCTCCTGCTTGCGATGTTCGGGCTAATTCGCTACCCTTCCGCGACTTCGAGTAGGTTGAAATTTGACGAAAATCTTCGTCAAGTTCCCTCGGTCCTTTGTCTGGATGCTGCGAACGTGGCCAAGAAGAAGACCTCGACCAAGAAGAAGATCGCCAAGAAGGCTCCGGCCAAGAAGGCTCCGGCCAAGAAGACTCCAGCCAAGAAGACTCCAGCCAAGAAGACGGTGAAGAAGGCCCCCGCGAAGAAAGCGGCGTCCAAGAAGGTCGTCGGCCGGAAATCCGAAATCAAGAAGCCGGCCCAAGGTGCCAGCACTCGGTCGGTCACCAAGAAGAAGAAAACGGATCGCCGTGTGGCGCCGACCGTGGTTTCCGCTCGGAAGACCGCCAAGAAGGTCGACCCATCGGCGAAGAAGACCCCGCGTCGGAAAATCGACTTCGCGAACCCACGATCGGTGGCGGCGGCCGCGGCCAGCAGCGAGGTCGACAAGAACGGCTACGTGGTGATCAACGGGCGTCGAGTCCGCGCGATCTCCACCAAGGGCGCGGGTGTCAAGAAGAAGAGCCGATCCAAGGCGGCCTCGACGGTGACGAAGACCGAAGCCGAAGTCGACGTTTCGAAGATCAAGACCCACCTGACGCGAAAGGAGCTCACCGCCTACAAGGCCCTGCTCCTCGAGAAGCGTCGTCACATCGTTGGGATGGTCTCCGGTCTGGAGACGGAGGCGCTCCGGTCGTCCGGAGGCAACCTCTCCAACATGCCGATCCACATGGCGGACGTCGGGACCGACGTCTTCGAGCAGGACTTCACGCTGGGGATGGCGGCGACGGAGCGAGAGCTGATCATCGAGATCGATGCGGCGCTCGAACGAATCGTGGCCAAGACCTACGGCGTGTGCCAGCAGACCGGGAAGCCGATTCCGAAGGCCCGCCTGCAGGCGAAACCCTGGGCGAAGTACACGATTGAAGCGGCCCGGATGGCCGAGCGAAGCCGCAGCAGTGACTGACCGTCCCCGGGGCGTTGCGTGATGATTCCGGCGAACGATCCGTGAGCACCTCCCAAGCACATCCTGATCCGGGCCGACCGGCGAGACGCTCCGCGTTCGCGTGGGCGACGGTCCTGCTCGTGTTGATCGTGGGGCTCTGGGCCGATCTCGCCACCAAGTCCTGGTCGTTCGAAACCGTCGCGTCGGATCCGATCGAGCTTCGATACGACGACGTGGTGTCCGGCGGATTCACCATCCCCTGGCACGAGGGCGAGCGGGTGCTCCCAATGGATCTCCTCGACTTCCACCTCGTGCTGAACCGTGGGGCGGTGTTCGGGATCGGGCAGGGACGCCGAGTGGTGTTCGTCGTGTTCACGGTGATCGCGGTGGGGGTGGCCTTCGCGGTCTTCGGCTGGTGGACGCAGGCTCGCTCGCATCTCGCGCACATCGCCATCGGACTGATTCTCGCGGGCGGCCTCGGCAACCTCTACGACCGGGTCACCATCGGTGCGGTCCGTGACTTCCTGCACATGCTGCCACGCTGGGAGCTGCCGTTCGGCCTCGCCTGGCCGGGTGGAACGACCGAGGTGTTCCCCTGGGTCTTCAACGTCGCCGACGTCCTTCTCCTTGCGGGCATGGGCTTGCTCCTGATTCAGGTGCATCTCGCGGATCGACAGCAGGCCCGCGAGCGGGCCGAGCTGGAGGGATCCTCCTCCGGCTCGAATCTCGCGGACTGACCGGTTCGGTCCGTGATCTTCATCGATCCGTGAGCATCGCCAACGCATCTTCGAGGGGAAGGACCGCATCGTCGGGCAGGATCTCGGGCAGGTCGTCGGGATCCACGGCATGGTCGAGGCCGAACGGTCCGACCGCGGTCCGTCGAATCGATGCGCAATGACCACCGGTTCCCAGTGCCGTGCCCAGATCGCGGGCGAGGCTTCGAACGTAGAACCCCTTTTCGCACGTGACCTCGACGGTCGCGATCGGCCACGCGTAGTCGACGAGGGCGATTTCGTGAACTTCGACCGGTCGGGGCTCGAGTTTCGGCGTTTCGCCGCGGCGGGCGGCGGCATAGGCTCGCTGGCCGCCGACTTTCTTGGCGCTGAAGTCCGGCGGAACCTGGGGGAAGACCCCGGTGAATCGTTCGGCAAGCATCGCTGCCACCGTTTCTCGTTCCGGTGGCGACTCCACCTCGACGGGCTGCAGCTCGCCCTCGCGGTCGTCGGTGGCGGTGAATGCCGAGAGATCGATCTCGGTGCGATAGCCCTTCCGGGTCTTCATGAAGCGTTCCAGGTGTTTCGTCGCGGCGCCGATCCCCACCACCAGCACCCCGGTCGCGAGCGGATCAAGGGTCCCGGCGTGTCCCGCCTTGAGCCCGGCCTTCCGCCGGACGATGGAAACCACCGTCATCGAGCTCATTCCCGTCGGCTTGTCGACGACCACGATGCCTGGAGGCGGCGGGGGCTCGGTTCGCGGGGTTCGGCGGCCGCCGCCGTTCCGCTCGGATCGAGGTTTTCGACCACCACGGCGGCGTGATTCCGCGCCGTATCGGACGCCGGCATCGCGGTCGGCGGGCTGGTTTCCGGGTTCCGGGGAAGGGGGTGGATCGGCTGGCGTCTCCGGTCGATCTTCCGGGTTGTCGATGACGGTCATCCCGATACACTACTTCGTTCCGGACAGGTGTCCGAGCGGCTGAAGGAGCGGCATTGGAAATGCCGTGTACGGATTTTTCCGTACCGTGGGTTCGAATCCCACCCTGTCCGCTTATGGTCGAAGTCGTGTGGCTCGGCACGGTTCGGCAGACAACTCGATCGCGGGCTGTAGCGCAGCTTGGTAGCGCGCCATACTGGGGGTGTGGAGGTCGCAGGTTCAAATCCTGTCAGCCCGACTTCAACGCCAAGAGGCCACCGCAAACGCGGTGGCCTCTTGCGTTTTTGATCGGTTCCGGATCGGTGGGTCGTGTCCGATCCCCGACCGCCGCTCAAGCGACGGGCGCCGCGCCGGCCAGCGCCCGGGGGAACAGGATGTTGTTCTCCAGATGGATGTGTTCGTGCATCGCGACTTCCAGGGCGGCCAGGCCGTGCCACAACGCCCGCCAGGTCGTGCAGGCTCCTTCCGGCGGTCGATGGTCGTCGGTCAGTTCGCGGAGTCAGCGCAGCGCATCGCCCGCCGAGTCGTGTTCGTGCACCATCGCCGAGACGGTCTCGTCGGCCATGGAGCCTCTCCCCCGTCTGATCATGGGAAAGAGAATCCGCTCCTCCTTCATCATGTGCGCCGCGAGCTCCGCCTTCAGGGCGAGGAGGACCGAAAGTAACTCCGCGAGACGCTCGGGGTCCTTCTCGCCGTGTGCGTCGTTGACCTTTCGGGCCATGGCCTCCAGACGCGGCAACTCCTCGTCCAACGGTCGGTGGTACGCGTCGAGGATGTATTCGATGAGATTCTCCAGCGGGCACTCGTCCCATCGTCGCTCCGGTTCATTCGTCGTTTCGACCTCTCGTCGAATCTCCGAGAGCACCGCGGCGGCATCCAGCCCGAGCTTGTCGCAGACCTCCGCGAGCGGCTTGCCGCCACCGCAGCAGAAGTCGATGTCGTGGCGGGCGAAGACCCGGGTCGCGAGCGGATGATCGACGGCGATCACGCCGGCGGGTGTGTCGAGTTTCAGCACCGAATTCTGGGACTTCATGAAGGAATCTGAAGAAGAGAAGGTCGATGTCGTCATGAAGGCGTCAGGAATCCTCGCGTTCGGGATTGGTGATCATCCGTCGAAGTGCGGCCAGGACTCGAGGGGGGGGTCCGGCCCGTCCGCCTCCGGCGTGTCGCGATGCGCCCGGCATGCCGATCAGCGCATGGATCGTTCCGATGACCGGAACGAGAAGCACATCGGGCGGAATGTCGGACCGAATGCTGCCTTCGGCCGCGCCGTCGCGAATCGCCTTCAGGAGGAACCGGCGGGA
>JAQWJM010000196.1:0-28379 GCA_029248335.1 Phycisphaerales bacterium | reverse complement strand
ACTCGTCTCGGCCTGTTTCGAGATGGCCTGGGCCTCGGGGCTGCCGGCGACCGAGGGTTTCACCCGGCCGGGCCCGACCGTGATCGTGGTGGCGGCCATGGTCGCCTCCTTCATTCCGCTGGCCCGCGCCGTCCGCGTCCTGCCCATCGGAAGCGCCTACGCGGTGTGGACGGGGCTCGGCGCGACCGGTACCGCGATCATCGGCATGCTCTGGCATGGTGACCTCGTCTCGCCGGGGCGGATCCTCGGAATCATGCTGGTCATCCTCGGGGTGATCGGGCTTCGATTCGCAGGCGATACGACCTCCACGAACGAGGTTCGTCCATGAGCTGGATCGTCCTGTGCATCGCCGGGTGTTTCGAATGTCTCGGCGCGGTTGCGCTCAAGTCGAGCGATGGCTTTCGCGATCGGAGATGGACCGCCGCCTTCGTGTTTGGCATGTCCGCAAGCATGTTTCTACTGTCGATCGCGGCGAACCGAATTCCCATCGGCACCGCGTACGCGGCCTGGACCGGCATCGGCGCGGTGGGAACGGCGATGTACGGAATGGTCAGGCTCGGTGAATCCCGAGCGAGGCGTCGGATCGTCTGCCTCGTCGCGATCGTGGCCGGCGTGGCGGTGCTTCGGGTCACGGATCCCGTGCCATCCGGACAGAACGCCGGCCCGCCCGTCGAGGTGACTCCGATTCCGCGTTGATCGGCCGTCGACTCAGGCGAAGATCGCTTCGTGCACCTTGCCGTGGACATCGGTCAGTCGGAAATCGCGGCCGGCGTGATTGAAGGTCAGGCGTTCGTGGTTGAGCCCGATCGCATGCAGCAGCGTGGCGTGCCAGTCGTGCGTGTCCATGACGCCGTCGACCGCTTCGCGACCGATCTCGTCGGTCGATCCGTACTGGAAGCCGCCTTTCACGCCGCCACCGGCCATCCACATCGTGAACCCCTTCGCATTGTGATCGCGGCCGTCGGCACCCTGTGCATACGGTGTGCGACCGAACTCGCCGCCCCACACCACGAGGGTTTCGTCGAGCATGTTTCGTCGCTTGAGATCCGCGAGGAGTCCTGCGATCGGCTTGTCGACCGCATTGCATCGCGCCGCCAACGCGGTCCGCATGTTGCGGTGGGTGTCCCAGCCACCCGCCTGGATCTCGATGAATCGAACGCCTTCCTCGGCGAAGCGACGGGCGAGCAGGCATTGGCGTCCGAATTCGTCCGTTCCCTCCTCGCCGATGCCGTACATCTCGAGCGTCCGGCGGTCTTCCGCCCCGAGGTCGACCACGTCCGGAACCTCGGTCTGCATGCGGAAGGCGAGTTCATACTGCTTGAGC
Organism: Phycisphaerales bacterium; assembly: GCA_029248335.1. Lineage (GTDB taxonomy): Bacteria > Planctomycetota > Phycisphaerae > Phycisphaerales > SM1A02 > UBA12014. Next base: position 27,055 of record JAQWJM010000196.1, on the reverse strand, counting down.
ACCGTCTCCACCGCGGGGTCGCCCTTGCCGCGGCGGCTCCGTTCGCGTTCGAGTCGGCGAAGGAGTCCGAGCTGTTCCTGCTGGACCGCCGCGCCGTTCCGTTCGCTCTCGAGATGTTCGATCGGAGCGTCCGTTCCCTGGCCTCGTCGGCTCGAGACCCGGACCGGTGTCCCCTGATACGACGCAGGCAGGAACGCGTTGCCGTACTGGTTGGCGGACGACCCGGGGTTCACGGTGATGAAGCCGGGAAGATTCTCGTTCTCCGTGCCGAGCCCGTACAGGGACCACGCGCCCATCGACGGCCGCACGAACTGGAAGGATCCGGTGTGCAGCTGCATCTGGGCCTGCGCGTGCGCTGGAATGCCCGCCTGCATGCCGTGAAGCAGGCAGAGGTCGTCCGCGTGTCGGGCGACGCCGGGAAAGAGCTCGCTGATCGGAAGGCCGCTCTCACCGTGACGTTCGAACTTCCAGGGGCTCCCCAGCAGCTTCGCATTGCCTCGATAGGTGTCGCCGTTCCGGGCCGTCAGGTCCGGCTTGTGGTCGAAGGTGTCGAGGTGGGAGGGAGCGCCCGACATGTAGAGGAAGATGACGCGCTTCGCACGTGCCGCATGGTGCGGGCGTTTCGGTGCGAGCGTGTCGTCACCGAGGACCCCGGCACCGGCCCGGTCGCCGAGAAGTCCCGAGAACGCGAGCCATCCGAACCCGTAGGCGAGCGACTGGAGCGTCTCCCGGCGGGAGGCGAGTGGTGTGATTCGGTTGTTGCAGAGATCCATGGAGACTCCTTGCCGGGATCGTCGTTCGGATGGGCTCGATCAATCGATGGTGCGGAATTCGGCCGACTGGAAGAGGGTCTGGCACATCGCCGAATACGCGGCGAATTCGCCATCGGTCCGGTTCGGCGTCGCTCGATCGCCGCGTGCCCGGTTCTGGTTTCGACTCCGCCTCGCCTCGGCGCGGCGTTCCGCGGGTGTGCTGGACGCGACGCGTTGTCGGTCGTCGTCCTCGCGGGCGTTTCGGTATTCGCGAAGAAAGTCCCGGCACGCGATGAACTCGTTCGTGGTGGGGGTCCGGCCGAAACAGATCCGGAACGCGAGTCCGATCCGATCCGAGGTCCGGCCGGCTTCCGCGAGCACGCGGCGTGCGGTCGCGTCGGCGAGTCGCGTCACTTCGTCGCTGTTCATCAGGAACAGGGCCTGGGTCGCGACGTTGGTCCGGTCGCGGGTGCCGGTGACGAAGTTGGGCTCCGGGAAGTCGAAGACCGCGAGTGACTCCGGGAGATGCCCGCGAACGACCGGCAGGTACACGCTTCGATGGTTCGCGAAGGACGCACCGGACTGGGTGATGATGCGGTCGAGGATGCGGGCCTGAAGCTGCCCTTCGAGACCGCCTGCGGCGGATCCGTCGGGGATGTCCGACTCGAGGATCCCGCCCGCGGCGAGCATCGCATCCCGGATCGCTTCCGCCTCGAGACGTCGCTTGGGCATTCGCCACAGTGCGATCTCGTCGGGATCCGTTTCAGCCTGGGCCCGGCTCCATGCGGAGGACATGCCGTAGGTCCGGGACAGGACGATCTCCCGGACCATCGCCTTGGTGGACCACTCGAAGTCGACGAGTCGGGTGGCGAGATGATCGAGAAGCGGGGCGTTCGTCGGCTGTTCGCCGCTCAGGCCGAAGTTGTCGGGTGTGGCCACCACGCCGCGCCCGAAGAGGTGTGACCAGATTCGGTTCGCCCAGACCCGGCTGGTGAGCGGATTTCGCTCGTCCGCGATCCACTCGGCGAGCTGGAGTCGTCCGCTCTCGCTCGAATCGATCGACGGTGTCCAATCCGATTCGATGACCTGGACGAAGCCTCGGGGCACGGTCGGCCCTCGACCGTCGAGTTCGCCTCGCTCGAGGAACGGGGCATCGCGGACTTCGCCTTCGACGACGCCCATGCAGACGAAGTTCTCGATGGTGGGGCGTCCGGCCTGATCGAAGCGGGCGAGCGACGACTCCGAGATCCTCACTTGTCCTTCGGCGTTCCGGGCCTGCTGGAGCGTTCGTTGCTGGGCCGGGGTCAATCGATCTCGCGCCGACCGTGGGTTTCTGATGCCGGCGGCCCGGAGTTCGACGCGGATGGCTTCGGCGGCGTCGACCCGGCCTGCGGCTCGATCCCGCGCGGCGGTGATCGACGATCGGAATCCAGCAGGCACGGAGGCCCCGTCCGAGAGCGACGCCCCGGCGGGCAGCTCGATCAGGGCGGCACCGTGTCGATTGCCCGGTCCTTCGAACGTGCCGAAGCGGGTCTGGGTGGATGCGAGGATGCCGGCCATCGCGTAGTAGTCCCGCTGGGGGATCGGGTCGAACTTGTGGTCGTGGCATCGGGCGCAGGCGACGGTGGTGGCGAGCAGTCCCTGGGTGATCGCATCGATCTGTTCGTCGATGACGTCGAGCCGGAACTGGGCCTCGCCCTGCTGGTTGTGTCCCTTGGTCCCGATCGCGAGGTAGCCGGTCGCGATGAGATTCCGTGCGGCGTCGTCCTCGGTCTCGGCGTCGAGGAGATCACCGGCGAGCTGGCGGGTGATGAAGCGGTCGTACGGGACGTCGTCGTTGAAGGCCTCGATCACCCAGTCGCGATATCTCCACGCATGGGGATAGGCGATGTTGTTCTCCTTGCCGCTCGATTCCGCGTAGCGGGCGACGTCGAGCCAGTGGCGACCCCAGCGTTCACCGAATGCGGGGGACGTCAGCAGGCGGTCGACCACCCGTTGCCGCGCGAGTGGAGACTCATCGGCCTCGAAGGCCTCGATCTCCTCGGGGGAGGGCGGAAGTCCGATGAGATCGAAGGTGACGCGGCGGAGCCAGGTCGTCGCGGTCGCGGGTCCGACTGGAGCGAGACCGCGGCGATCGAGGTCCGCGAGCACGAATCGGTCGACTTCGTTCAGCGGCCAGTGCGGGTCCGAGACTTCCGGAAGCGCAGGCCGCTCCACCGGCCGATAGGCCCAGTGGTCCCGGCCGGCTTCGATGTCGTCCTCGGTCCAGCGGTGTTCATTGCCGGGATCGACGTCCAGGACGGGTGCCGAAGGCATCGGCGCGCCTCGGAGCACCCACTCCTCGAGCAGGGCGATCTCATCATTGGTGAGCCGTCCGCGCGGGGGCATCTCGAGTCCGGGATCGTCGTAGCGGACCGCCTGGATCAGGAGGCTCGCATCGGGGTCACCGGGAACGATCGCCGGTCCGGTGTCGCCGCCGATGAGCAGCTGGGTGTGGGTGTCGAGTCGGAGGCCTGCGCGAACTCGACTTCCTTGATCGCTGTGGCAGTTGAGGCATCGACCGAGCAGCAGGGGGCGGATCTTCGCTTCGAAGAAGTCGAGGTCCTTCCGGTCGAAGGTCCGGGCCGCCTCGCCGCCGCCCATGGCCATCGGATCGCCTTCCATCATCATCGAATCGTCATTCGCCGTCATCGGTGCCTGGGCGAGCAGGGAACCGGTGATCGCGGCCGCGGCGAGCAGCCCGGGGATGAACGTGCCCGAATATCGGACGGATCGGCGATGGAAGGTCATGGTCAAGGCGATGTTGCTCCGGAGGGAGAACGCATCGAAGCCGTCGACGATTGCAGTGAGGATCCGATTCGTTCGTGCTGCCACTCCATCGGATCGGCGATCCGATGGTGAGCGGGTGATTCTCCGGTCCCGTGTCGCCTCGCGACCCTCGTTCGGGGTGGTCCGATCAGGGGCATGGTCCCCAGGCAGCGAGGAGCAAGCCCAGATCGGCGCCGTTGACGGTGCCATCGCCGTTCAGGTCCGCGGAGGGGTCCGAGGTGCCCCAGGCGGCAAGCAGGAGTCCGAGGTCACCGCCGTCGACCTGGCCGCCGCCGTTCAGGTCGCCGGGACAGTCGATCTTCGGGCAGGACCGGGTGGTGAGACTGAAGTCGTCGATCGCCGCCTCGATGATGGATCCGTCGCCGAGATCGGACGCGACGAAGCGAACGAGCGTCGTGGTCGATCCGGACAGGTCGACCTCGATCTCGAGAAGCCTCCACGCGGCCGCGTTGTCCGAGATCGTCGCGATCGTCGTCCAACTCGCACCCTCGTCGGTGGAGATCTCGACGGGCATCGAGTCCTGATTCGGACTCGCGCCGGCGTCGTTGCGATACCAGTAGGCGAACGCGACGGTGCCGATGTCGGCCCCGGTGGTGTCGATCGAAGGAGTCACGAGCGAAGTGGATCCACCGTCGACGTCGTTCTCGCCGAGGCCTCCACCCAGCGAGCCCTGTCCGGTCACGAAGCATCGCGTGCCGGGGTCGCTGGCATCGTCTTCGGGCTGCGCCGCAGTGCCGTTCGGGTCGACCCGGACCCAGACCCCGGTGGTCGCATCGTCTCCGGGAAGCCCGAGCGTCCATCCCAGATCGGCCTCGGCGTCGTCGGCGAAGAAGATCTCCTCGTCGGCGACGTCGATCGTCCACGGGCCGGTTTCCGACTGGAGGACGATGGTGTTGCCGCTCGTCGTCTCGATCATGAACTCCACTTCGATCACGGCGCCGCAGCTCGCTGCGGGAATCGTGGCGAGATATCGGCCGATGCCCGCCAGCGACATCGACTCGGTGACGAGGGGGCCGTCATTCACGCGAGTGCGCACCATCGCGGAAGTCGGATCCAGTTCGTTGAAGACGGAGAGGATCGAGACGATCAGATCGGTGTTCGTGTCAGGCTCGACCACGGTCGGGAACCCGTCGGGAAACTCGACCAGGGCGCTGCTGCCGACGAGTTCCTCGCCGACGTACAGGAACGACTCGAGGATCTCGTCGCCGCTCGGGATGATCTGGTCGGGAGGAAGCACGAATCCGAATTCGCCGGTGTCCCGGAGCTCGTAGGTGAACGCGTAGACGCCGGCGTCGTCCCACGCCCAGTCGAGGCTGGTGCCGCTCGCCAGATACAGATCATGGGCGGGTTGCGGCGCGAAGATCCTGCCGTTGATCGATTCGATCGCCTCGGCGATGCCCTCGCCGAGATTCCGATGAATCTCGCCGGCGGGCCCCTCCGGCTCGGTGGAGTCGTATCCGTACGGCCAGAGCACGAGCTGGGAGTAACAGTGCACATCGAAGAAGATCGAGGTGTTCGGATTGGCCGCCACGTCGTCTCGAATCGCCTGGGTCTCCGGCTCGCTGAACGGACCGGTGCCCCGATAGGTGTCGCTGCCCGTGTTCCCGCTCGAGCCCGGCCCGCCCCATCCCGCGGCGAAGTTCCGGTTCCAGTCGACGCCGAAGGTGCCGTCTCCGTTCGCCTTGCGGGTCTTCCGCCAGAGACGGTTCGAGTCCCAGGTGAACTGGTAGCCGTCGGGATTCGCCAACGGGACGATGTGCCATGCGAGGTCGTCCACCAGCGGGGTGATGCGATCATCGGCCCCGTGGCCGTTCACCAGCGTGTCCGCGAGATACGAGATCGTCGCGGGACTGATCCATTCCCGGGCGTGGGCGCCGGCCACGATGTAGATGCCGGGAACGCTCGATGGATCCGCGGCGCCGGAGATGGTGTAGGCACGGATCTCCCGGCCTTCGATGGACTCGCCGATGCTCCGCGAGGTCACGAGATCGGGGCGGCTCTCCTCGAGGGCTTCGTAGAACGCGAAGAGTTCGTCCTGCTGGTGGTACTCCTCGAAGAAGCCGACGCCGGCGATGCCGTCCGCGTCGATGCGACTTCGCTCCTCGTCGATCAACCGCTGGACGTCGGGGATCATCACCTCGAACTCGATGCCGGTCCGCGCGAGCGTTCCGATCCGGTCCACTGGAAGCATCACGTCGATCGAACCGAGTCCGATCGACTCCGACCAGACGTCGCCACCGAGTGCGAGCAGGGTTCGAAGTTCTCGGAGCGTGTCGACCTCGGCGCGGACCACCTGATGAGCGTCGTACCGCACCAGTTCCTGCGCGGTGGCGAGGGAAGCGGTGAGCCCGACGAGTGTCGCAGCGAGTGAGCGGGGGATCGAGCGGACGATGGACATCTGGAGACTCCGTGGTGAATGAACCCAATCTAGACCCGTTCTTCGCGGATCGGTTCGAGAATCTCGGCGATCAGACGCAATACCGTCCGCGGCGGGGATGGGAATCCCGGAAGCCGTTGAAACGAAGGCGGCCCGGCGGGAGCGGGTGCTCCGGCCGGGCCGTCGTCGATGTGGATCGGATGATGCGTCTGATTCAAAGGTCCGGACGGAGCCAGGTCTTGAACCGTTCGAAGTCGACCTGGGAGGCCTCGTTCACCGGAATCTCGTGCGCGGTGACGATTTCGTTGAGCTTGGGGTTGGCCAGCTTGATGATCCGGCTGGAGCCGTCGATGAACGACATCGCGAGCCGGTCCTGCGGATCCCAGAACGCGGGGAAGTCCTTCCACCATCCGACGGGATGCATGGTGTCGATCACCCAGCCGCCGCGGTTGTAATTGTCGTTCCAGCCGGTGTCGTGCTCGGCGATGGTGTACATGGTGTTCGCGGGGTTGCGGACCTTGCTGATCCGGTCGACCGTCGAGCCCCAGAGTTCGTTGGGGTTGTCGGGGATGTCGCTGATGAAGCCGTTGAGCGAATAGCTTCTCACCCGTCCGGTCGGATCGAGCGGTGACTGATAAGCCCGGACATCCTGGACGTAGTCGTAGAGTGCGCCGTCCTTCAAGGCCTGATCCGTCTCCTCCAGGGAGCCGTCGCCATTCAGGTCACGGAGTCGCGGCGCCGAGGCGCCGGTGTTGTAGCTCTTCACCCAGAACAGATCGCGGTTGGGGTTTGAGATTCCCGGAGGAAATTCCTGGCTCGCGGGACTCATGAACTTGCCGTTGTTGTCCTGGCTCCAGCTGACGAGTCCGAGCTGGAGCTGGTGCTGGTTGCTCATGCACTCGGTGAGGCGGGCGGTGTCACGGAAGGATCCGATCGAGACGAGCAGGAATCCGATGATCAGCGCAATGATTCCGATCACCGCAAGCAGTTCCACCAGGGTGAATCCGCGTCGGGACCGTCGTCGGGCGGGAGCAATATCGTTGATGTCGTGCAAACCGTTCATCCTCGAAGAGTATTCCATGGGTCGCCTGTGTCCAGCTATTTGGTTTGGTCTTCCGTCCGGGTGATTCGGAAAGGTCCGAACTCCGGACCAGTCCCGATCTTCACTGATAGTCTAGACAGCCAATCGATGTTCGGATCGACTAATATCGCGGCGGCGTTGGTTATCAGACCTTAAATCAGTCTTCCTGGGGGTCTGGGTGGTGATTCGGGGAATCAGACCGGCCCGAGAATGTCCTCGGTGGCTTCCGAGAGCCGGCTCCACGAATCAAGCAGATGGGTCTCGCCGCATCTGGTGCTCGCGATCGCCAGATCGCGGAGCCATCGACGGAGCCAGGTCGCGGGAGACGCGGGCTTGAGCATGTCCCGAGGGTCGATGGTCTCGTCGAAGGCGTGGATCAGGTCACGGAATTCTGTTCCGTCGACGATTCGTCCGCGTTCGTGCGGGTCGATCACCGTGATGCGTCGATGGGTCTCGTCACGAACCGCGACCAGGAAGCGTCCCGGCACGTCCACGCCGAAGACATCGAGCCCGATTCGTTCCGCGGCACCGCAGTAGGCGAGCGCACAGGGGACGGGGAGCGCCGGCGTCCCATCGAGGATCAGGCCGAAGTCCATCGCGTCGGGATGAACCGCGACGTCCTCGTGGCATCCGATTCCGAGATCGTCCACGATCGCCTCGTGGAGATGGGCCATCAGTCCTTCGGTTCCGCGACTGCCGACCGCATTCGCGCGGCCCGCGAGGTGTGGGACCCGGCACCGGACACGATGGGCGATCGCCTCGAGCCGCGTATGAGCCGCATCCGGATCGATCGCCGGACGCCGGTGTGCGGCGAGTGCGACGACTGCGTCCACGAGATCCCGATACCGATCGAGTTCGGTCAGGGAATCGCAGTATTTCGAGGTCCAGTCGGTCATCCGGGACGGCTTCCGAGAAGGGGTCGGTACGGGTAGGATCAATCGGTCGATTCGCACGAGATCCAGCAGGAATCGCCGACACTCCCTTGCAAAGGCTCGTTTTTCGATCCGAAAGAGGTGTTTCGGCCATTTCGGACCCCATCGGATCCACGCTCGGCTCCATGCACGAACCCTCATCGCCGCCATCCCGGCCCGGTCTCGACCGACACCTCGTCATCGTGGTGGCGAGCGGCGTTCTGATTCTCGGAGGGTTCATCGCGCGACGGTCCGGGGCGGATCCGACGGCGGACACGCTCTATGTGATCGCGATGCTGGTGGCCGCGTCCGACGTGCTGGTGGGAACCGTGAAGCGATTGATCAATCGCGTGCTCGACGTCGATCTCCTGATGCTGCTCGCCGCGGCCGGCGCGACCGCGATGGGTGAGGTCGGCGAAGCGGCGGTACTGCTCTTTCTCTTCGCGCTCGGTCATGCGCTCGAGCACTTCGCGATGCGGCGGGCGACCCGGGCGATCGAAGCGCTCGGTCGGTTCTCGCCCTCGACGGCGCGGCGGCTCGATGCGGACGGCGGCGAGACCGAGATCCCGGTCGCAACGCTGGCGCCGGGTGACGTCGTGCGGGTGCGGTCCACCGAACGCATTCCCATCGACGGTCGCATCGTCCGTGGTGAGAGCGGGATCGATCAGAGTCCGATCACCGGCGAAAGCGTTCCGGTCCGGGTGGTGCCAAATTCGGAGGTCTTCGCCGGGACCCTCAACCTCGACGCGGTGGTGGACGTCGAAGCCACCAGTGCGGCGGGCGAGACGCTGATGGCCCGCATGGTCCGGATGGTCGAGGAGGCGCGACGCGGAAAGGCCCCGACCGAGCGGACCGCGGAGCGATTCACGCGGGTCTACGTTCCGCTCGTGCTCTTGTCGGTGGGATTGATGATCATCCTTCCCCCGGTCTTCGGGCTTCTCGGCTTCTCGGAATCGGTCGGTCGGGCCATGACCGTTCTCGTCGGCGCCTCTCCGTGCGCGCTCGCGATCTCGACGCCGGCGGCGGTGCTGGCGGGCATCGCGAGAACGGCCCGAGGCGGCGTGCTCGTCAAGGGGGGCGGCGCGCTCGAGGAGCTCGGCACCGTGCGTGCGATCGCGTTCGACAAGACCGGGACGCTCACCGAAGGCCGACCGAGCGTCCGATCGGTCCGGGTCGAAGCGCCGTTCGACGAGGCGGAGGTGCTGGCGCTCGCGGCGTCGATCGAGCGTGAGAGCACCCATCCGCTCGCCGAAGCGGTGGTCCGGGCCGCGGATGCGGATCGGATCTCGCCCGCCGATTCGGCGGAGGTCGTTCCGGGGCTCGGAATGCGCGGCGACGTGGCGGGTCGGACCGTGCTCGTCGGCGGTCGCGGACTCTTCGAGCAGGCGTCGATCGTGATTCCCGCGCAGATCGCCGCGGCGGCCGACGCCGCCGGCGAGATGGGACGAACGGTCGCGTACGTCGGGGTCGAGGAACGTGTCGCGGGGCTCGTCGAATTCTCGGATGTCGAACGGGCCGAAGCACCCGCGGTGGTGAGCCGGTTGCGGGCCCTCGGTGTGGACCGGATCGTGATGCTGAGCGGCGATCGAACCGGCCCGGCACGATTGGTGGCGAAGGGGATCGGAATCGACGACGTGCGGGCCGAACTCCTCCCACGAGACAAGATCGAGATGATCGCCGAGCTCCGCCGCAGCCACGGCGGGGTCGCCATGGTCGGTGACGGCGTCAACGACGCACCGGCCCTCGCGGAAGCGACGGTGGGCGTCGCGATGGGTGGGTGCGGAACGGATGTCGCCCTCGAGGCCGCCGATGTCGCCCTCATGGCCGACGATCTCTCCCGGTTGCCGTTCGCCCTGCGGATGGCGAGGCGCACCCGCCGGATCATTCTTCAGAACGTCTTCGTGTCGATGGGCATGGTCATCCTTCTCATCGTGCTCGGCGTCCTGGGCATCACCAATCTCGCGACGGCGGTCGTCCTGCACGAAGGCAGTACCATCGTCGTCGTGCTCAATGCGTTGAGATTGCTCGGCGTGGCGGACGAGACGGTCCCCGTCGAGAGGGAGGAGGCATCGTGACCGGCGTCGAGATCGAACTCCGTGGCGTCGCGAAGACCTTCGACCGGTCGGTGGAGGCGGTCGCTCCGATGGATCTCGCCCTGCGGGCGGGCGGGGTGACGGCGCTGCTCGGCCCGACCGGCTGCGGCAAGAGCACCCTCCTCAGGATGATCGGTGGCGTGGAGGCACCCACCGGAGGTTCGATCGAGGTGCGGCCGAAGCCGCGGATCGGATTCTGTTTCCAGGAGCCGAGGCTTCTTCCGTGGCGGAACGTGCTCCGCAACGTCGGTCTCCCACTCGAACTCGACGGCCGGCCGCGCGACGTCTGCCGCCGGGAGGCCCGGCGTCGGCTCGAGATGGTGGGGCTCGGTGATGCGGCGGAGCTTCTGCCCGCCGCGTTGTCGGGCGGCATGCGGATGCGGGCGGCGGTGGCGAGATCGCTCGTCGCCGATCCCGATCTCCTGTTGCTCGACGAACCCTTCGGGGCGCTCGACGAAGTGACCCGCTTTCGACTGGACGAGGAAGTCGCGAACCTGGTTCGCGAAAAGGCCATCACCGTGGTGCTGGTGACGCATTCGATCTCCGAGGCGGTCTTCCTGGCGGACGAGGTCGTGGTCCTGTCGCCGCGGCCTGCACGGATCATCGAGCGGTACGAGATCCCCTTCGGCGAGCGGATCGCCTCGCTTCGCGGCACCGAGGCCTTCGCCCGACTCCAGGCGAGCATCTACGACTGCCTGCGCAGTGGCATGGTGGAGGACGAATCATGAGCCGCCGAGCCGGTGTGTTCGCCTCGGTCTGGCCGCCGTTGCTGGTGGTCCTGATCCTCCTCGTGCTGTGGGAGCTGGCGGTCGTCCTCTTCTCGATTCCCGAATACCTCCTGCCCACGCCGCGCGCGGTGGGTCGGACGATGATCGACCAGTGGCCCCGCCTGATCGCCGCGACGGGGCGGACCGCGACCGCCACCCTCGCCGGGTTCGGTGCCAGCGCGGTGCTCGGCGTGGTCGCGGGAAGCCTCCTGTCCCTGGTTCCGCTCGCCCGCCGCGGCGTCTATCCGCTGACGCTTCTGCTCCAGATGGTGCCGCTGGTGGCGATCGCGCCGATGCTCGTGATCTGGTTCGGGATCGGGCTTCCGAGCGTCATCGTGGCGGCCTGCATCGTGTCCGTCTTCCCGGTGATCGCCGGAACCCTCGACGGACTGCAGTCGGTGGACGCCGGGCTCGCGGAGATGTTCCGGATCCAGCGGGTGGGCAGGATCCGGACCTGGTGGAAACTCGGGCTGCCCTGGTCGATTCCGAGCGTCATCACCGGGCTCCGGATCGCGGCGGGGCTCGCGGTGATCGGTGCGATCGTCGGTGAGTTCGTCGGGGCCTACGGCGGCGACCGTGCGCCCCTCGGTGCGATCATCACCAGCGCCCTGAAACAGAACCAGACCGCGACGGTGTTCGCCGCGATCGGGATGGCGTCCGCCCTCGGCTTCCTGCTCTTCGGACTGGTGAATCTCGGAGGCTGGCTTCTTCTTCGTCGCTGGCACGCGTCCGCGCAGTGATCCGGCCGGTCGGCGATACTCCCGCATCCCGAAACCACCCAGGAGCAGTCTCCATGCATCTCAAGCGTCCGAATCGGAATCGTCGTGCGGCGTGTCTCTCGTGGGTCGCGTTGCTGGCAACGACGTTCGTCGGCTGCGGCGGATCCGGATCGACGAACGAGGCGAACGGTCCGAGGCGGATCACCGTCCAGTTGAACTGGTTCCCCGAGCCCGAGTTCGGTGGCTTCTACGCGGCGAAGGAACGCGGCATCTTCGAGCGGGCCGGATTCGACGTGGAGCTCATCAAGGGTGGTGCGGAGGTGCCGGCGCCCCAGCTGGTCGCGAGCGGAAACGTCGACTTCGCGGTGGTCTCGGCGCCGCAGCTGGTCACGATCCGGGCCCGGGGTGGAACCGCGACGGGGGTGTTCGCGAGTTTCCAGGTCTCGCCTCGATCGCTCCTCGTGAGGCGTGATTCACCGTACGAATCGTTGCAGGCGCTCTGGGAGAGCGACGCCACGATCATGGCCCAGGACGGTCTGGTGTTCATCCGGTGGTTGAACAGCATCTACGACGGGTCGAAACTCTCGTTCGTCCCCTACGCCGGCTCGACGGCGCTCTTCGTCGACGGCAAGGCCGAGAGCATGCAGTGCTTCGCGACCGCGGAGCCGGTCCAGCTCGAGGTCGACGGCCTCATGACCAGGGTGTTCGTGGTCGGGGAGACCGGCTACAACCCGTACGACGGCGTGCTCGCGGTCAACGACGGACTGCTCGCGGCCGAGCCGGAGATGGTCGCTCGCTTCGTCGAGGCGGTCAGGGCGGGTTGGGATTCCTACCTCGCCGATCCCGATCCGATCAACGACGTGATCGCGAAGCTCAATCCCGATCTGAAGTCGAACGTCCTGCGGCTCGCCGCGGCGAAGCTGCCGGCGTTCGTGCGATCCGCGAACACCGCGGATCACGGCCTCGGGTGGATGTCCGACGAACGATGGAGCGAACTCGTGACGCAGCTCGAGACGCTCGGTGAGATCACCTCGGACGATGTGGCGGGACTCGGCCGGATCCACGTCAATCCGAAGCCCCGGACGCCGGCCGCGGAATGAACTCGACCCGCATCTGAAGACCCCGGGAAGCCCCGGGGATCCTCGGAAGACCGCGGCGAGGTCGCGATCGATCGTACGATCCGTTGGTGCCGACCGAACGAACCATCCTCCACCTCGACATGGACGCGTTCTTCGCGTCCGTCGAGCAGCGGGACGATCCCGCGCTGGAGGGGCGACCGGTGCTGGTGGGCGGACGGGGTGGCCGCGGCGTCGTCGCCGCCGCCAGCTACGAGGCACGCCGTTCGGGCTGCCGGTCGGCGATGCCGATGGCCGAAGCGCTTCGAAGATGCCCCGACGCGGTGGTGGTGAAGCCGTCCTTCGCGCGGTACGAGGCGGATTCCGCCCGGATCATGGAGATCCTCGAGACCGCGTCGCCGATGGTGGAGCCGCTTTCGATCGACGAGGCGTTCATCGACGTGACGGGATCGGAGCGACTGCTCGGCGCCGGTCCGGTGATCGCGAAGCGGCTCAAGGCGTCGATCCGGGAGGAGCTGGGACTCACCGCGAGCGTCGGCGTCGCGCCGTGCAAGTTCGTGGCGAAGATCGCCTCCGATCTCGAAAAGCCGGACGGTCTCACGGTCTTCGAATCGGCGGGCATCGCGGCGCGACTCGCACCGCTGCCCATCGAGCGGATGTGGGGCGTGGGGCCGAAGAGTCGGGCGCGTTTCGAAGCGCGGGGCATTCATCGGTTCGGCGATCTCCAACGATGGTCACCGGAGTCCCTCGCGGCCTCCTTCGGCGACGCGGCGGCGCGTTTCCATCTCCTCGCGCACGGGGTCGATCCTCGTCCGGTGGTCGGAGATCGGACCGCCAAGTCGGTCGGGCACGAACAGACCTTCGGGGTCGACCTCGGGGATCCCTCGGAGGTGGAGGCGGTCCTGCTGCGACACGTCGAGCGGGTCGGAACCCGGCTTCGTCGCCGCGGGCGTCATGCCCGGGCGGTCGTGGTGAAGATCCGCGACGGTGCCTTCGTCACCAACACCCGTTCCTCGACGCTCGATCGTCCCACCGACCGCACCGACGTGCTCTGGGAGACGGCGCGGACGTTGTTCCGGGCCTGGTCGTTCCGGCCGGTCCGGCTCATCGGCATGTCGGCGGAGCGATTCGAGGACGACGACCCCGGACTCTTCGCCGGGACCGACGAGGAGGAGTCCCGATCCCGCCGGCTCGACGCCGCGACCGATGCGATCCGCGATCGGTTCGGTGGCGAGGCGATCGCCCGCACCGCGGCATCGTTTCCGCCGCGGGACGCCCGGGAACGAAGCGAGGGCGAGGAGCGGGCCGACCCGTGAAACGAAACGCCGCCGCCCCGGAGGGCGGCGGCGTCGACGTTCACGGTCTTTCGTTTCGAATCACTGCGGGGCGAGCATCTTCAGGAAGACGATTCGTTCCTCGCCGTCGCGTTCGACGAGCACCTGGACCTCGTCGCCGGGGCTCAGCTCGGCGAGTCGGCTCACCAGTTCCGCCCGCGACTTCATGGGGTTCTTGTCCCACTTCTTGATGATGTCGCCGGGCTCGATCCCGCCCTTGTCGGCGGTGGAGTCGGCGGTGACGTTCACGACCTCGAGGCCGGCGTCGTCGGCCAGCTGTCGGGAACGGATGCCCAGCCGCACGCGAAGGGCGCGGGGTCGGGCGGGGCCGGGGGCCCGGGCGTCGCCGGAATCGGATTCACCGGTTCCGAATGCGAACTTCTCCGGACGCTTCGCGGCGTCGAGGGCGAGTTCGTGGAAGAGCTTGACGGTCTTGACGCCCGCGGTCCGGTAGATCTGGTCCGGAGTGTCGTCGGGCGTGTGGTAGTCGTCATGGAAGTCCGCGCAGATCGCGAAGAGGATCGGGATGCCCTTGCGGTAGAAGCTCGCGTGGTCGCTGCCGCCGCCACGCATCCCCTCCTTGAGGACGATCTCCAGACCGCAGTCGTCGAAGAACGGCTGCGCCCATTCCCGCATGCCTTCGCCGGTGTCGACGCCGGTGACGCTCAGACCCTGCTCGTTGACCCGACCGATCATGTCGAAGTTGATCATCAGGGCGACGTCGTCGATCTCGTGCGGGGGGTTGTCGACGTAGTGTCGGGAACCGTTGAGGCCGCTCTCCTCGGCGTCGAAGGCCGCGAACATGATCGATCGGAGGGGCATGTCCTCGGGAAGTTCGTCGTAGGAGCGTCGCAGGCTCTCGCCGAGCATCATCAGCGCCGCGGCGCCGGAGGCGTTGTCGTCGGCGCCGGGATGGAGATTTCCGGAGCCCCGTCGGGAACCGAATTCACCCATGCCGAGGTGGTCGAGGTGACCGCCGATCACGATGTACTCGTCCTTCAGTTCGCCTCGGCCCGGGAGCACGCCGAGGACGTTCTCGGCGAAGCTCGGGGTTCGTTCCATCGCGCCGGCGGCGGCGACCGAGCCTTCGAATTCGACCACGGTGGTGCCCTGGTCCGCGAGCTTGCGGAGTTCGAGCAGGGACCGGCCCTTCGGATCGCAGGCGGCGGCGAGCGACTCGCCGGCTTCCGGCGTCATCATGAAGACCGGGACGTCGTCGATGACCTTCGAAGTGCCTCGCATCAGCTCGCTGGAACGGGGGTCGTCCGCGCCGGGGGGGTTGATGAGGATCACGCCCGCGGGGTTCCGCTTCGCGACCGCACCGAACTTGCTGGCGAACGTCGACTTTCGGGACCATCGCCGTTCGTTCCAGAGGCTGTTGCCCTCCTCGTCCATCGGTTCGAAACGCATCATCACCGCGATCTTGCCGGTGAGGTCGGTGTCGTCCTCGAAGGACTGGTAGTCGTCATTGCCGTCGTCGATCGAGTAGCCCACGAAGACCATCTCGCCGTCGACTTCGCCAGCGGAACCGAGTCCGGTGAACTCGAAGTCCTCACCGAGTTCGAACACGACTTCGCCCTTGCTTCCGTCCACCACGAGCGACTGGTCCTTGAACTCCGTCTTGGATCCCAGTTCGAACGCCTGCTTCCAGCTCCGCTCGCCGGTCTCGGCGTCGACCATGCCGGGTTCGAGGCCGGCCTGCTGGTACCAGTAGATGACGTAGTCACGGGCGTACTCCATCCCGGGCGTTCCGGGGAGTCGGCCGCCCATCCAGGGGCTGGACAGGATCGTGATGTGGTCGTTGAAGACCCGTTCCTCGACGGGGACCTCGATCATCGCCTCGCGGATCCGGTCACCTTCTTCGGTCACGATCGCGGTGGCGGCACCGGCGAGGCCGAGGGTGAGCAGGAACGGGGTGAGCGAAAGGCGGCGGAATTGAATCGGGTTCACGGTGTGTTGACTCCGGGTCGTGAAGAGGACCGTTCGACGGGTCTGAAGGGTGGAGCATAGGGCCGGGCCGCGGCCCGGGTCGGATCCCGACGACGCATCCACGGGGGATCGGCGGCCACGGGGCAGGGTTCAACCGCCGGCCTCCATGGGGGTTGCATGCCGCGTACCGCACCCCGGATGCGTAGACTCGGGGCATGACCACGCACGTCGATCGCCGCTGGCGTCCGCTCCCCATCGCGTTTTCGTTCCTCGTCCTCCTGCTGGTCACCACGGTCGCGCCGGCGGAGGTCCATCCCCAGGACGGTCCGCACGTGGACGTCCGGATCTCGATCGACGACTCCGCGGTGGTGGTCAGGCTCGAGATGAACCTCGTGTTCCTCGATCACATCGTCGACTTCCCGCGGGAGGATCCGGCCCGGGTCTCGACCATCGAATGGCCGGCGGTCGAGCCGCTTCTGCTGGAATTCTTCACCCGTCGTCATCCGCTCCGGATCGACGGACGGGTGGCCGAGCCCTCGGTGGAGGGGCTTCAGATCAACGATCCGGATCTCGCGCTCCTGCCCTTGTTTCCGATCTCCGGTGAACGCGGCCTTCGCAAGATCCGATTCGAACTGGTCTATCCGACTGAAGGAAAGCCATCGACGGTCGAACTCTCCTGGACGACGTTCCCGCCGGACATCCTGACGGATGCGGTCGATCCTCCGCCGCTCGACATCGCCGCCGAGCTCGATGCCGAGGGCGTGCGGCAGCCGCTGCTGTTCAGCGGTGATCGTCCGGGCGTCACCTGGAAGGCGATGGGCGAGTCGATCGACGCTCGTCTGCTCGCGGTTCCGGCGTCGCCGGTCGAGCCGCCCACCGCGGTTCCGGCGTTGGCGATCGTGCTCTTCGTGATCGGTGGGGTGGTGATTCTGGTGGGCGTTTCGATGTCGCGCACCTCCGGTTCGCCGAGGCCGTTCGCGGTGTCGATGGTCGTCGAAGGTCTGTTCCTGATCGGTGGCGTCGCGGTCCTGCTCACCGACGTCGGAACGATCGAGATCGGTGGCGGCCCCCGGGCGCCCGATGCCGTGGAGGCGGAGGCGATCTTCCGGCCGCTGCACGCGAACGTCTATCGAGCCTTCGACTACGTCGAGGAGGGGGACATCTACGACGCGCTCGATCGAAGCGTCGAAGGCCCCTTCCTGCAGAAGCTGTACCGAACCATCTTCCAGGGACTCGTGATGCAGGAGGAGGGCGGTGCGGTGGCACGCGTCTCCGAAGTCCGACCCATCGACATCGTCGTCGGGGAGATCCGACGGGAGGATGGAGCGGACGGAGTCGGACGATCGGCGTTCGAGGTCGACTGTCGCTGGCAGGTCGAGGGCGTGGTGAGCCACTGGGGCCACAGTCATCGACGCGTCAACGAATACGTGGCGGAGTGGGACGTCGTCGACGGGCCGGACGGATGGCGACTGGTCGACGCCCGGATCACCGGACAGGATCGGATCGAAACCCCGGACGAGGACCACTTCGGCGTCGGCGACGAATTCGAGCTCTGAATCCCGAGCGTCGGGGGCTCAGGCGTCCGACCCGGGGACGTCGACGATTCGGCGGGAGTCGAGGTCCGCGACCGCGGCATTCCGTGCTTCGTCGAGCCTGCCGAGGTGCCAGGCGGTGACGCGTCCGCACGGGAATGCGATCGACTCCCCACCATCGACGACCAGCGCCCGGCTGGTCGAGGTCAGCAGCAGCAGGACCCCGGCCAGGCCGAAGATCGCGGCGACGACGATGCTCGCACCGGTCGACGCCGCGGCGATCGAGGTGCCGGCGGCGGCGTCGAGGGCCGTCGTCACGGTGCCGAGAAGCCCCGCGCCCACGACCGTGAAGACCGCGTTCAGGAGCAGGATCGCGCCGAAGACGAGCCGAAGCGGACTCGTGCGGCGTTCGATGCCGATGGATCGGACCCGCTCGGGATAGGCGATCCGAGCGGACTGGGTCATGAGGTCGGGCAGGACCGCCGCGATCCGGCGATTGGTGCAGACGAGCACGCCGCGTCGTCCGAGCACCGCGGCGAGAAGCGAGTTCCGGGTCATGTCGAGAAACGACTGGTTCAGCGTGAACACGTCGGACTCGCCGGGCAGGCGATCGACCAGCACGCCGTTCTCGACCAGCGCATCCACGTTGGCCGAGGCCCGCGCGAGATCGAGTTCGTGTCCCGAGCCCGACGTTCGTTCGAACACCGTCGAGACGGAGTCGTCCGGCTCGGCGCCGGCCTCCTGATCAAGAGGCGTCGAGCTCGACTCGAACTCGGTGATCTCCGGTTCGGGAACGTCCGCGACGCCGCCGGGGACGTCGGGTCCGGGGGACGGTGCATCGGTCCGTGGGGTCGGAGGACGGTCGCCGAGGCCGGGGATCCGCTCGAACGGACTCCAGGTCCGCCCCGTCTCGCGGCGGACGAAATCGCCGGGACCGAGCCGGCGCTGATCGGCGAGTTCACGCAGTTCATCGCTGCCGAACGGGCCGTACTCCCGGCCGTCCACGCTTCGGACGATGTATTTCATGTGCGGGATCTCCTGCCGGGTCCGGGATCGTCTCGGCGCGAGGCTAACCGTCCCGGCGCGGCGACGCCAGTGGTTCCGACGTGAACCACGGCCTCGGGAACCCGGATGGATCCGCCGCCTCGCGTCGATTCGGGGGTCCGCGCTCGATCGGCGGCCGCTGCAAGGTATCCTCGGGTCCCCACCTCGGAGCTCCTCGCGTGATCGATCTCTCCTCCATCGTCCTTCCAGAGATTCTCGACCCCGTGCTCGGCGGCATCGCCGCCGCAGGCGGTGGTGACGACAACCGGTGGATGCGGCTGCTCGGCCGACTTCATCCGCTGATCGTCCACTTCCCGATCGGTCTCGCGATCACCGCGGCGGTGGTGGAACTCGTGAACATCATTCGTCGTCGACGTGACGCATCGCCCTTCGCATTCACCGCGACCGGGATCGCGGCGGGGACGGCGATCATCGCAGCGGTCTTCGGATGGTTGAACGCGGACTACGAAGGCGCCACCGATGGCACCACGCTCTTCCTTCACCGATGGCTCGGCATCATCGCGGCGGGTGGACTCTCGATCGTCTTTCTCGCCGGCCTCGTCGGCCGAAGCGGGGTTCGAATCACCGCGTTCAACGGATATCGCTGGGGGCTGCTCATCTGTGCGGTGGTGCTGGCGGTCGGGTCGCACTTCGGCGGCGAGATGGTCTACGGCAAGGGGTATCTCACCAAGGTGATCTTCGCGTCGAACGGCGACTCCGCCACGACCGACGCCGACGACGAGACGGCGCCGAAGGAGGACGCGACCGGCGCCTCGGCGCCCTCGCCGGCGGTCGATGCCTCGAAGATCGATTTTCGTCGCGACGTGCTTCCCATTCTCGAGGCGCGGTGCGTCGAATGCCACGGACCGGACAAGGTCAAGGGCGATCTCCGGCTCGACAGCGAAGCCGCGATCTTCGCGGGCGATCCGGAATGGTGGACCGTGCTCTGGGGTGATCCCGATCACAGTCTCCTGCTCGAGCGGGTGACGCTCCCGGCCGACGATCCGGATTCGATGCCGCCCGAGGGCGCACGCCTGACCGCCGCGCAGATCGCGACGATCCGGACCTGGATCGAAACGGGTGGTGCGGGTGCCGAGGACGTCGGGGGCGAGGGGAAGGTCGCCGTGGACCCGAAGACCGCGCCGCCGGCGGCCGCTCCGGATGACGAGGACGTGGCCGAGATTCCGGCGGCGATCACGGCCGCCGCCGACAAGCTGAGACAGCGTGGGGTCCTTGCGATGCGGATCGCGCAGAACTCGGACGACTGGGAGGTCAACGCGAGTCTGGTATCGCCTCCGTTCACGGATGCGGACTTCGAACTCCTGAAGGGGCTCGAGGCGGTGCTGGTCCAGGCGAGCTTCAACCGAAGCGCGGTCACCGACGCGGGGCTCGAAGGGCTCGCCGGCTTCGATCGGTTGAACTCCCTTCGGTTGGCGCAGACCGACGTCGGCGACGGTGCGGTCGACGCGCTGCTCCGACTCGAAGGGCTGGAGGTCCTGAACCTCTACGGGACCCGTCTCTCCGATGCCGGTCTGTCGCGGCTCGCAACGCTTCCGAATCTGAAGCGGATCTATTGCGCCGACACTCAGGTGACGCCCGACGGCGTGGTCGCCGCGATGATGAAGGTTCGGTCCGATCTCGACGTGATCGGACCGCCGACGACGAAGCCGGACGCCGCCGGCGAGGACGGGGCGGCGGAGAAGCCGGCATCACCCTGAACCCGCCTGAAAGGGTCGGGAGCCCGCTTTGAATGGTGTTTTGTTTCATCGTTCCAACAAGAAGCATGCGGAATCCATGGGGCCAGCCCGTATCCTCGGGACATGAACACCATTTCACGCCGCTGTCTTCCGACCCTGCTTCTGGCGTTGCCTTGTGTGGCCGTTCACGCGGGTGACGGGATCTTCTTCGAGATCATCTCGGAGGGCCTCGCGAACGGCGTCTCCGACGACGGCAGCGTCGTGGTCGGCGAGAACAACTCGGGTGGCTTCGTCTGGACCCTCGACGGACTCCAGGAGATCGGTGGCGTCGCGGCGATCGCGGCGGATGCGGACGGATCCTTCATCACCGGTGACCGGTCGTTTCCGAGTGGCGACACCGCCGCGAGATACGTCGCGGGGGAATGGTGGACCGAATTCGGCGGCCTCGGACCGAGCGGCTGCGACTCGAGCCTCTCCAGCGCCTACGACATCAGTTCGGACGGCCAGCGATGCGTGGGCCTCGGATGGGATGGCTGCGCCGCGAGCGCCTTTCTCTGGTCACCGGATGACGGGATGTTCGAACTTCCGCGGATCGGACCGAGCGCGACCCGGGCGGACACGATTTCGGGAGATGGGACCGTGATAGGCGGCTGGGACCAGGCGTCGAACGGAAGCCGTCGCGCCGCGGTGTGGTTCGAGAATGCGAAGACCGGCGAGTGGGATGAGACCCTCGTGCTCGAGGGCACCTTCGGAAACCCCGAGGGCTACGGCGAAGTGAACGGATCGAACGGAGACGGTTCGATTCTCGTGGGAAGCGCCGACGGGACATCCGACGCCACGTCCGGCGGCTTCATGTACCTCGCGGACGACGGCGTCGTGAACATCGGCCTGCTGCCTTCGGAGCAGTTCCCCTACGTCGGCGGTGCGCTCGACGTCACCGAGGACGGACGCGCGATCGTCGGTTTTCAGCGAGAGGGTTTCGGCGGCGGGCAGGCCTTCCGCGCCACCTACTGGACGCCGGAAACAGGCCTGGTCGATCTCAAGGAACACCTGAACGAGCTCGGTGCGGGCATCCCGGCCGAGTTCACGCTCGCCGCCGCCCAGTCGATCAGTGATGACGGCACCGTGATCTCGGGCTGGGGCTACGAAGGACTGTTCTTCTTCCAGGACGCCTGGGTCGTGATCCTCCCGGGTGGGGAGCCCGAGCCCTGTCCGGGCGACTTGAACGGTGACGGCCGCGTCGACGGCGGCGATCTCGGCCTGCTTCTCGCGGCGTGGGGCACGAACGATCCGGCCGCGGATCTCAACGAAGACGGCGACGTGAACGGCGCCGACCTCGGCCTGCTCCTCGCGTTCTGGGGCGAATGTCCCTGATCGCGCCCCCGTTCCAAGCGCGTTCGGATTCAACGCGCTGGAAGCCCGTCGTTCGAAACGTCTCCCCGCCGGTGGTCGGGAAGAACCGGCCGTCGTTTCCGGCACCCGAAAAGAGAACGGGTGCCGATCGAGGGGCCATCCAGTTCGCATGAAATTCACGCGCTCTGGATTCGACGTGCCGAAGCGAGGGCTGCGGCGGTGTCGCGTCGGCTCGGAGATATCGGTCCGTATGCGAACCGTCTCGGCCGACGATCGGGCCCTCGTCGCCGGTCCGGTCTCGAGATTCTTCACCAAAGGCTTGATCGAAGTTGTCGCACCAAGGAAGATCGGAAGGTGTCGGCCGAGTCGTGTGACCGCGTCGGAGACGAATTCGTGATGCGCGGGTCAAGACCCCTTCGGGTTACAGCGCGTCATCATTTTCGACACGGGCGTGAGATTCTCGAACCATGGCATCCGACCCCCGCTACAAGATTTCGGTCGTGATCGCGACATACGACCGTCCGGAACGTCTCCGTGAATGCCTTGATTCCCTCACCCGGAGCGTCTTTCCCCGCGCTCTTTTTCAGGTCGTGGTGATCGACGATGGCAGCCCGCAATCCTCCGTGGAGGTCACCCGGTCGTTCGAATCGGAACTCAACATCCGATGCATCCGCCAGGAGAATCTGGGGCCGGCGGCGGCACGCAATCGCGGTGTTTCGGAATCCTCGTCGCGATTCATCGCCTTCATCGACGATGATTGTCGGACGGATCCCCAGTGGCTTTCGGTGATCGTGCGCAATCTCGAAGCGACGCCCGATGTCTTCTTCGGCGGTCGCACGCCCAACGAACTTTCCAGCAATGTCTGCACGTTGGCGAGTCAGACGATTCTGGACGCGGTCTACGCGTTCTACAACGCTGATGACAGCGATCCGAGATTCTTCGCCTCCAACAACATCGCCCTGGGCCGGGATCGATTCGTCGAGCTGGGTGGTTTCGACACCGCCTTTCCCCTGGCGGCGGCGGAGGATCGTGATTTCTGCGATCGCTGGAGGTTTCGGGGCTGGCCGATGCGTTTTCTCCCGGATGCCGTGGTCATGCACGCGCACTCGATGAGTTTGCGAGGTTTCTGGCGACAGCAATACAACTACGGCCGAGGCGCCTTTCATTATCACCGTCTTCGCCGGCTTCGAAAATCCGGCGAGATGTGGCAGGACACCGGGATGCATGCCGTGCTGCCGAAGCTCATGTATCGGGCATTGGGCGAAATGCATTGGTCTACTCGAATCAAGGTCTTCCATCTGCTGCTGGTATGGCAGATCGCCAACCTGTGCGGATTCATCCGTGAGTCCTTGTCCGGGAAGAGACCGGCCAGTGGTCGACGTGAGGAAGCCGATGTCGCGACGGCAGGCGTGCCCTCCATGCCGCACGCAGCACTTGCGAACAGCTCGACTCGTCCGGTAAGGCGCCGCCATGAAACGCGCTGATCATTGAAAGACGCGACTGCTGGATTGAAGAATCGAATGAATGCGTTGTAGACCGGTAAGCGTCGAAGAATGTTTGGGCATTCGTTTTCGAGCGGCGAAGTTCACCTGATAGCATCGAACCCATGCGAGTGCTTTTCGCCAACGACTACGGAACACCTGATGGTGGCGTGGAAATCGCGACGCTTCACCTGCGGGATGGATTGCGGGCACGGGGGCACGACACGAGAATCTTCAGCAGTTCGGCCCGTGAGAATCGCGCCTCCGGCAGTGATGCGGATGTCGATTGCTTCGGGACGACGGGGCGGGCACGAACCCTTCTGCAGACCGCGAATGTCTTCGCCTGGCGGAAGCTCGCCCGCGTGCTTGCGGACTTCAAGCCGGATGTCGTCCACGTTGGGATGTGCCTCACGCAACTCTCGCCGCTCATCCTTCCGCTTCTGCGCGGCCGGACCGCGATCTACCACGCGCATTGGCTGCGAGCGATCTGTCCGACCGGGTTCAAGATGCTCCCGGATGGCTCGCCTTGCGGAAATCCTGCGGGCCGTGCGTGCCTTCGCTCCAATTGCCTGCCCCTGAGGGACTGGGTGCCTCTGATGGTGCAGAGGCGACTGTGGAAACGGTGGAGTGGTGTCTTCGATCGAGTGATCGCGAACAGCGAAGCCACCCGGTCCGCGCTCGAGGAGGCAGGTGTCGCGAATCCGATGACGATTCCGTGCGGTGTTCCGGACCGTCCGTCGACTCGGTTGATGGCTCACGGTCCAACGGCGTTCTTCGCCGGACGACTCACCGTTCAGAAGGGCGTCCACGTACTGCTCGATGCATGGAGGTCCGTCGTCGCCGATCTGCCCGGGGCACGCCTGTTCATTGCGGGCGACGGCCCGGAACGGGCGAGGCTGGAACGGACGGCGCCTCCGGGGGTGGTTTTTCTCGGAACGCTTTCACCGGAGGAACTGGACCGACTCGCGAGCACGGCGTGGATCCAGGTCGTCCCGTCCCTCGGTTTCGAACCTTTCGGTCTCGTCACTGCGGAAGCGATGATGCGGGGTCGGGGAGTGATCGCTTCGCGGGTTGGTGGAACGCCGGAGCTCGTGCGGGACGGTGAGACGGGAGCGCTCGTGGACGCGGGAGATCCGGATGCGCTTGCCGATGCGTTGACCATCGCACTGCGTGATCGATCCACGTGCGAACGAATGGGGGAACGGGGCAGACGCTTCGCCGAGGAGCGGTGCTCCGTCGATCTCTTCGTCGATCGATTCGTCGGCCTTTATGGAGAGCTGGTCGCGGGCGAGCCCGATGCACGTTGCAAGCAGGCGATTCCAATCGCGAAATGACTTGTCTTCCTTTCTGTACACGTCTTGCCCCCAGAGGTTGAATGATGCCGGGACCCACCATCATCTTCGCGATCGACAGCGCCGAAACCCGGCTTCTCTCCCGCTACGCGGAGGACGGGCAACTCCCGTTTCTAGGCCAGTTCATCAAGAACTGGCGGCTCGTGGAGGGGCCGCAGCACTTCTGCGAAATGGGCGCATGGACGACGTTCTGGTCAGGGATTCCAGCCGTCGAGCATGGGTACCACTGCATCCGACGTTTGAATCCGGGTCGATACGAGGTCGAGCTGTGCAACCGTCCGCTGCATGAATGTCCGCCGTTCTGGGCGACGATGCCCGGGAGCGTTTCGATATGGGATGCCCAGGAATACGATCCGATTCCCTCGCTCGCGGGCGAACAGCTCTGCAACTGGCGAACGTCCTTCGCGGAACGATGTCCGCCGACACCTGCTTCACATCCGGAGACGCTTCTGAGCGATGTCGTTTCGCGATTTGGAGAGCCGACACGACCCGTCGCGATCGACTTGAAGGGCACATCGAGGTCGAAGGAGAAGTATTACCGGTTGTCGAAGGAGAGAATCGCCACCTGTGGCCAGATGTTCCGAGAGGCGATTCGGAACGGGGACCGGGATCTCTACATCTTCGGGTGCGCCGAACTGCACAGCGCCGGGCATCTTTGCTGGACGTACGAAGAGGAAGGCGAGCATCGAATGCTCGAGCTCTACCAGGATCTTGACCGGGAGTTGGAGAGTGTCTATCGGTCGGCACCAGCGGATACGCAATGCCTGGCGGTGTCGGCCTACGGTCTCTACGCGAACTACCCGTTGTCCGATGTGGCCGAGAAGATCCTGCGCGGGCTCGGGTACCAGCAATCACCCACTGGTGGTGGCCGACAGATGAAGAGTCTGCTCCCGTTGGGCGTGCGTCGGAAGATCGGCGAATTCCTGCCCATGCAGACGCAGGAGCGGATGATCAATGAGAATCTCCGGAACAACACGGACTGGTCGAAGAGCGTGGCGTTCGGAATGCCGACGCTCTACACCGGCTACATCAGAATCAATCTCCGTGGACGAGAGCCGCAGGGAATCGTGGAGCCCGGCGAGGAATACGACCGGGTGGTCGCGCAGATCGCGGAGGACTTCGCGCGGTTGGAAAGTCCCGTTCCGGCCCACATCCGCCGGGTCGCGGAACTGAGCGGAGAGGTTCCGCAGCATCTGCCGGACATCATGATCTCCTGGGAGGAGCGGGAGGAGCCGTGGGACACGATCAAGCATCCACGGTATGAGGCGCCGACGGATTCGCACCGGTTTCACCGAAGCACCTACCACAGCTATCGTGGCTTCATCGGCGCCATGGATGACGCGGTGCTGGATGGAATTCCGCCGGTCCTCGACATCCCCGAGGTGGCCGGGCACCTGAGGCGGATCTGCGAGCGGGGCTCCGGGACGTCCCCGGTGGATTCGGCCGATTCGGGCGTTCCGCAAGGCAAGGGCGTGGGTCGATGAACATGGCCTTCAACGTCGATGGAGATCCGCCAGGCGATTCGGAATTCACGATCCGGCCGAGTCCTCGACTCGGGGTGTGAGACGCCTCGTTCGTGACTCCGCCACGGCGGGACCGTCGAATCGAGTCCGGCGTGAATCGTGTTTCGGCGCCCGCATCCATCGTGTCGTTTTCACCGGTCTCCTTCATGAAGAAACCACTCGATGCATGAATGCATTCTCCACATCGGTATGCCCAAGACGGGGACCACGGCGATTCAATCCAGTCTCTTTGAATCGCTTCGCGACAAGCGGTTTCGTCTGGTCACGCTCGACAGTTACTTCGGCAATCGCACGATGAGTGCGGCGTTCATGCCGACGGAGTTCGACCGTGCCTCGATCTTCTTCCGCGGAGTCGGTCCGGATCGGATGAAATCGGTCCGGTCGGCCGCGATCGCCTACCTCGATCGGACGCTCCGCGCGGCGAGGCGGTCCGGACAGGTGCCCATCATCTCCGCCGAAATGATCTGGATGTTCTCGGAAGAGCAGCTCCGAACGCTGGCGACCTTTCTCGCGACCCGCGGATTCCGTCCGAAGGTCTACGGTTACATCCGCGCACCGCTCGACATGCTCGAGAGCGTTTTTCAGCAGAAGGTCCGAGTCGGTCGTACCGAGCCCTGGAAGGAACTTCAGGCCATGATGGAACGGCGGCCACTGCGGCAGAGTATCTCGGTGTTGGATGACGTGTTCGGCCAGGCGTCGGTCGATCTGAAGTATTTCGATCTCGAATTGTTTCCCGGCCGATGCGTGGTCATGGACTTCTGCGATCGAGCTGGAATCGAATTCGACAGCGGCAAGGTGATCCGCGTGAACGAAAGCCTGAACCTCAATGCCATCAAGTTCCTTCATGCGATCTGCAGACACCGCATTGCACGGGGGAAATCGATGCCGTTCTCCATGACGGCGATGGAGCTGCTCAAGTGGGAATCGCTCGTTCATGTCCTGCAAGCGGTTCCCGGTCCGCCTCTCCGTATTCATTCCTCGCTGACTTCGACCTTTGCAGAAGCGTTCAAGGCGGAACAGCCTGTGCTTGAGAAGCGTCTGGGGCGGTCGGCGCCCTCGACACTCGCGACCGGAAGGAACGACGAGGGCATCCGGTCGGAAGCCGAACTGGGTTCGTTCGATCGAGACACGTTGGATTGGCTCGAGGAATGCACCGGTGAACGCGTCGGCCGGGACGGGCAGGACCCCGCCGTCGCCCCGGCGGT
>JAQWJM010000135.1:0-6606 GCA_029248335.1 Phycisphaerales bacterium | reverse complement strand
CGCCAGATCGCCACGCATGCAGGCGACCGGATGTCGATCCACCGACAACCCCGACGAGGCGTAGTCGTCGACGATCGACTGGAGCGCGGTCGTCGGAGGCAGGATCGCCGATGGCTCCTCGATGCCGCCTCCCTCGGTTCGACGAATCGAATCGGCGACGTCGCCGCACCCCTTCGATGTCGTTCGCTCGGTGTCTGCTGCCACGGTTTTCCGCTCGTCTTCCGACTCGGCTTCGATCCGGCCGTTTTTCGTCTCCGGTGTTCCGGTTCCGACGATCCGGTCGAAGAGCGGCAGGTCGTCGTCGTCCCATCGCTGAAGTCGCCACAGCGCCTGTTGTCGATCGATTCCAAGCGATCGAAAGGCATCGGCGCGGGCGAGGCGACGAAACGTACCCGCGGAGGCGCCGCTCGCCCGGCGAAGCGTGTCCAGGCAATGGAACGGACCATCGCGACGAACCACGTCGACGATCCTTCGAGCCTCGGATTCGACGAGCCCGCGAACCAGTCGGAGTCCGAGACGGATCGACGGTTGGTCGACCGCGACGGAGGGCCGGGTGGCCGTTCGGGCGGCCCCGGCGCCCGAATCGACGACATCCCAGGGGCGTGCCTTCGCGCGTTCGAGCGTGCAGTCCCAGTCCGACGCCTGCACGTCGATGCGTCGGATCTCGACCCCGTGTTCGCGTGCGTCCCGGATGATCTGGGCCGGTGCATAGAAACCCATCGGCTGGCTGTTGACCAATGCCGCGGCGAACGCCGCGGGTTCCCGACACTTGAGCCAGCCGGAGGCGTACACCAGCAGGGCGAAACTGGCGGCATGGGATTCGGGAAAGCCGTATCCGCTGAATCCCCGGATCTGGGTGAACACCTGTTCGGCGAAGACCCGGTCGTATCCGCGAGCCGCCATGCCGGCTTGAAGTCGTTCCCCGAAGGCGGCGATCGCATCTCCCTTTCGTTTCCACGCGGCGATGGCCCGTCGCAGTTCGTCCGCCTCGCCCGGCGTGAATCCCGCGGCGGCCACGGCCAGGGCCATCGCCTGCTCCTGGAACAGTGGAACGCCGAGCGTCTTCTCGAGAATCCGTCGAACCGCCGGATCGGGATAGGCCGGTATCTCCTCGCCGTCCCGGCGACGGAGATACGGGTGCACCATGTCCCCCTGGATCGGCCCCGGACGAACGATCGCGACTTCGATGACGAGATCGTAGAAGCACCGTGGCCGAAGCCTCGGAAGCATGGACATCTGGGCCCGCGACTCGATCTGGAACACGCCGACGGTGTCGGCCCGGGAGAACATCTCGTACACGTCGGGATCTTCGGCGGGGATCGCATGGAATTCGAGCCGGGGCCGCGACCGGGGCCCGTCGGTGGCGGATCCGCCGCCGAGCCCGCCACCATCGCCTCCGGAGTGATCCTCGTTGATCAGATCGATGGTCCGACGAATGCAGGAAAGCATGCCGAGCGACAGGCAGTCGATCTTGAGCATGCCCATCGCATCGACGTCGTCCTTGTCCCACTCGATCACGGTCCGATCCGCCATCGCCGCGTTCTCGACCGGCACCATCCCCCAGAGCGGGCCGTCGGTGATCACGAAGCCCCCGACATGCTGGGACAGATGGCGTGGAAATCCGAGGATCGCTTCCGCGATCTGGAAGATCCGGTGAATCGTCGGATCATCGGGATCGAGCCCCAGTTCACGAACCCGTTCGCGATCCGCGACACCGTCGATCCACCATTCGATGTCGGTGGCGAGCCGATCCACGAGATCCCGGGAGAGTCCCATCACCGTGGCGACCTCCCGCATCGCGCTTCGCCCCCGGAAGGTGACCACTTCCGCGACGAGGGCCGCTCGATCCCGTCCGTACTTTTCGTAGACGTACTGGAGAACCTCCTCCCGTCGTTCATGTTCGAAATCGATGTCGATGTCCGGTGGTTCGTCGCGCTCGCGGCTGATGAACCGCTCGAAGAGCATGTCGATCCGAGTGGGATCCACGGCGGTGATGCCCAGGCAGTAGCACACCGCGGAGTTCGCCGCCGCGCCGCGTCCCTGGCAGAGGATCGACCGTGATCGGGCGAACCGGACGAGATCCTCGACGGTGAGAAAGTATCGCGGGTAGTCGAGTTCCTCGATCAGTTCGAGTTCGTGTTCGAGTTGACGGCGCACCGAATCGGGGATGGTCGGACCGAACCGCGTTCGCGCCCCGCGTTCGACGAGATCGCGAAGATGCGCCATCGGCGTCCGTGCCTTCGGGACCACCTCGGCGGGATACTGGTATCGAAGTCGATCGAGACGGCAGGCCCGGCTTCGTTCGGCGATCTCCAGCGAGCGTGCGACGGCTTCCGGATGATCCGGAAATCGAACCGCCATCGACCCACCGCTTCGAAGGCGTCGTTCGTCGTTCGGCCAGAGTCGTCGTCCCGCGGTCTCGATGACGCACCCCAGTCGGATGCAGGTGAGGACGTCCTGGACGGACCGACGCTCGGAGGCATGGAGATGCACGTCGTTCTGAGCGAGCAACGGAACACCCAGGCGTCGCGAGAGATCCGCGATCCGCTCGACGTGCAGGTCGTCGTCGGCGCCCCCCAGCCGCTGCACCCCGAGCGAGAGGGCGTCGCGTCGCTTCAGGTCGCCGAGCGTGGCCAGACCCTCGACCACCTCGATTCGAAATCGATCGATCGACTGCGCGGGAAGCACGGTGACGGCGATCCCGGCATGGTGCTGGAGCAGATCGTGCACGGTGAGCAGGCAATGCCCTTTCGGTGCGGCTCGTTTTCCGATGGTCAGCAGCCGGCAGAGCGTCCGCCATCCTTCCAGATCCAGCGCGTGGATCGCGACTTCCACTCGATCGGATGGTGGCGTCAGCGGATTCCGGCGTTCCCAGTCCATCTTCTCCGCACCGGCCTTCCGGTCCCGCCACAATTCGACCCGGGCTCCGGGAACCAGATGGATTCCCGCCTCACGGGCCGCGAGATGGGCACGCACCATGCCGGAGACCGTGTGACGATCGGTGATCCCGATGGCCGGCGCGCCGAGCGCCGCCGCCGCCGCGACCAGTTCCTCGGGATGACTCGCGCCGCGAAGAAAGGAGAAGTTGCTCGAGACCACCAGGTCGGCGAAGGCGGTCCGATCCTCGAGCACCGGACCGGCGGCCGGGCCGGGCGTCGATCTCGCACGCCGTCGCCAGGGATGCATCTGGAACTTGTCGGGAGGCTGGTCGGGCATCGGATCAGGCCCACGTCCCGTGCAGGAACCATCGGCGATCGGATGAGGCTCGGAAGATCCAGATCCAGGTGCCGGACTCCAGTTCGACGCGCCAGTAGTCACGGCGATGCTCGCGGAGAAGTTCACCTTCCCGAATGGAACCGTTTTCCGATGACCGCCACCAGGGGGCTCCGATCCGTTCCGGTCCACGTGCGAATCGCACGGAATACGGCCTGCCTTCACGGGACACCGCGACGGGAATCCCCTCCTCGGATCGCACCTCGATCGAAATCGGCGGTCGATGGATCACCGTCGGCCGCACTTCGTCGCCGAGTACCGCCGCCGTTTCATCCGAATGCCCCGTCTCCGCCTCCGTCTCCAGCGATGTTTCGTCCACGCAGACGATTCGGGATTCGTCCTCCGGCACGTGACCGGACGACGCGGACATCCGCTGGACGGTGGCGGGACCGAAGCGAGCCTGGACGGCCTCGATGAACTCCGTCACCTCGACGTCGACCCGGTCGCCCCGCATGCCGCCCTGCCCCGGTCCCGTCGATCCGGCCGAATGGATCATCGGCGATGATTCATGCGCGAGTCGGCGATGCCGCGGAACCTCCAGCTCCAGCGCATCGACTCCGTCATCGAGCGGCATTCGCTCGATCGCCGGTTGGAGCATCGTCCAGAGTCGCCCGCGGCGACGAGTCGGCCGGCGTGGCTCCACGACCTCGATCCAGTCGCTCCGCATCGGGCGTTCGGCCTTCAATCGAATCACGCACGCTCCGGACTCGAGTCTTCCAAGTTCGCGCCGAAGATCCTGAAGCAGATCGGCGATCGCGATTTCGATCGCTTCTCGAGACCGGACCGGGCCGTCGAACTCGCGTCGCACCGAGACGGTGGTGGGCGGACGCACCGGATCGAGCATCGTCGGGATCCGGCCCGTCGCCTGATCGATCCGATGAAGCACCGTCGGGCCGTATCGAGCGGGCAAGGCGGTCCGCGGGAGCCGACGGAGCTCCCCCACGAGCCGCACGTTGACCGCACGCAACGCCTCCAGCGTGTCGAGGTCGAGGCCGATCGCCTCGACGGGAAGCCCGGCAAGACGAGCCACGTGTTCACCCGGAGGAATGATCCGATCGTCCGGTGGTGCCGGGTCGCCGATCGCCGCCGTGGAGGATCCAGGCGTCTCAGGACGGTCTCGAACGTCCTGAGGCACGTCGAACGGTCGCCAGGCGTCTCGATACCCGGCCCAGGCCCGCGCGGCCACCGCGGTATCCGCGATGGCCGTCGACAAGGTGAAACCATGGCGTGTGAAACATCGCTCCATTCGATCCAGGAGCCCCGCCTCGCCGCCCTTGCGCTTCAGGAGTCGATGACAGCCGGAGAGATCGAGCAGGATTCCATCTTCACCATCCACCACGGTGACCGGTGCGAAGCGGAGGCAGGCGATCGAAAGCCGCCGAAGATCGGCCAGATCACGCCGAGGCGTCGATGGCGACTGCAGCATCGACTCCGGATGAAACCCGCTCGACGGATTCGAGGCCATGAGGGCCCGCGCCTCCGCGAGCGTCATCATCCGACGCACTCCCAGTCGTGCCGAATTCGAACAGCAGTCGATCACTCGTTGGACGTTGTGCCGCAGGTCGACCACCAGCACGTGTTCGACGACGCCTTCCCGGCGTTCGCGGATTCCATCGGCGTGCTTCGTGACCGGACCACGAGTCCGGTTCCGGGGCCGGTTCCGGGAAGAGTCCGTCGACTTTCCTTCCGATCGGCGCCGGTGTCGCCGCTTCGCAAGATCCGTGGGCAGGTTCGGGAGTCTGATCGAGACGAATCTCCGAAGCATCGGCTTCCTTTTCAATCGATGGATCGATGGTGGGACGGTCGTGGGCCTTGACGACGTTCGCTTGCACGGGATGTTCGATCGGCCAGTCGTCGGAGACGATCCCCTCGAGGCATCGACCCTGGATCGGAGCGGACTGGGGCATTCGGCAACGAACCAGTCGAAGCCGCCAATGCCTCGAATCCCGGGCGGAGGTGGATTCCACAGGCGGCGAGCGACGCGTGATCGACACCGGCTCGACCATCCATCGAGTCGACGCGGACGATCGAATCCGGGCATCCCTCGGAGGGCGGACCACCATGACCAGGATCGACGACTCCCCTCGACGGCGTCGTTCGAGCAGGCCCAGTTGGATTCGTCGACTGTCGAGGGCGTCGAAAGCGCTTCCGTCGACGATCACCGAGTCGATCGCGGGCGTTCGAATCGCGGTCTCCAGGCACCATCGCCTCGACGCCCGATCGTCCTGGTCCGGAAGGATGAAGATGGATCGCTCGAGCAACCGGGCGTCGACGCTGCGTGGCGTGTTTCGAAGATGGTTCGACTTCCCGTCTTCGCCATGGTCCGTGGCCGGTGCATCGGCGGTCGCATTGGAACGCCTCGATACGAGATTCCACGGGCCGGGCAGGCACCGCCGCCCGATCCATGCGATGTTGGGAGCGGATCGCCCGAGGGCGTCGTGTTCGTTTCGGAGGCGGTGAAGGATGCCGATCGTCGGTCCGAGGCACGGCACCCAGTCGACCAGCGCGTCTTCTCCGTTCGCTGTTCCTGAAACAGCGAACGGATCGCCGAGCCACTCGTGCATCCCATGCCGGATCAGCCCGCCACCGATCGCCGAATCGATCGCGTCGCATCCGGTGGAGACACGTTCCCGCTCGCTCGCTCGCGTGCCGAGCCCGCCATCATCGCCATACGCCGAATCGGCTTCGAGTTCGGTTTCGGTTTCGGTCTGGGTGAAGGCGACCTTGTCCGCGATTCGCTCGTCCGGCTCGAGACCGCCAGATCCCGCCTCGGCGCCGGAGGCCGTCTCCAGGCGCCATCGGGCGAGCAGTCGATCCTGGCGCTCGAGGCCCCCGCCACCGACGACCAGCTGATCGATCGCTTTCTGGATCCGTTCGATTTCGGTGCGACTTGATCTCACGGGTCGGTCGAATCCGATCGGCTCACCCGAATCATCCGGCGCGGCTGGCTCGTCCGACATGCCCTGCATGTCTGGCATGTCTGGCATGTCGGGCTCGATCCCGTGCGACTTCCCATGTGATTGGAGGAATCGACCATGCTCGTCACCCTGTCGCCCGAATCCGCGGTGTTCCATTCGATGTCATCTCCACAACCACAGCCTCGCGAAGTCCTTCGCGTTGAACACTTCTCGCCGACGAGCGAACACGCCGCACATCCTCTGATTACGTGGCCATCCAGGGCCTTCGCCGCGCTTCCAATGCGTGGCATCCGATCCAGGCCTCGGGCCGCTTCAGAGGCTCCGTTTCCGTCAACAGGACAGGAGCGATCCAAGGGCCTGACCGTTTCTGATCGGCTTTTGTTAGGGTATCTTTCGATCGGCCGGTGTCAACCGG
>JAQWJM010000132.1:0-3060 GCA_029248335.1 Phycisphaerales bacterium | reverse complement strand
GATCATCGCGGCGAGCGGCGGGCGATGCTCACCTGCTCAGTCGCCCCGTGCTCGCGCGGAAGGAGCGACGGCGACTGGCCGGCGTCGACTCATCATCGTCCGTGCCATCCGATGGTGCCGCTTCCACGCCCACGAATCGTTCCAAGGTCGTCTCGTACAGCAGTTGATCGACCGCATGCTGGACGTCGACGAGTTCCGAGTGGAGCGGGCACGGCTCGCCCTGGCCGCAGATGCCGCCGCCGAACGGGCAGGTGTGGGAGACGTTCTCCGTCTCGAACAGCCGGTAGATGTCGTAGATCCGGATCTCCCGGGGAGGCTTGGCGAGCATGAACCCGCCACCCGGACCGGGAATGCCGCTGACGATCCCCGCCTGCGAGAGCACGGTGAGGATCTTCGCGAGGAACGGACGCTGGAGGTTTCGCGATTCGGCGATCTCGGTGACCGAGAGCCTCGTCTTTCCTTCATCCCATATCTCGGCCAGTCGGGAGGCCGCGGCGATCGCTGTCTCGGTCTGTCGCGTATACATGACCGGTTCCTGATCGGCGTTGATCGAACTGGTTCGATCGGGGGAGCCAGACGCCGACGTCAAAGTCTACGCGAGCGAGCGGGCTCGTGATGTGACGTTTCCAGAGACGGGGTGGTTCCCCCTAGTTCGAGCGGGTGTCGTCGCGCTCGCCGTCGTCTTCGTGGAGGATCCGCTCCGCGGGTCCGTCCAGATCGTCGAACTGACCGCTTCGTGCCGACCAGACGAAGGCCCCGATCGCGAGCATCGCGAACAGCAGCGCGAGCGGAATGACCAGGTAGAGGGCGGGCACGGCTCCAGAATACCTCGCTGACGATCCGCATTCATCGGTGGAGACATCGGCTTGTGCTAGCATCCGCCGCGTGACGGACTCGAACGATCCACCACTGCGAATCTGCCTCCTCACGACCCAGAACCTCGATGCGGACCCTTTCCCCGAGGATGACTGGCCGTGCGATCCACGTCCCTTCATGCCCGAGGCGGAATGGCATGTCGCGACCCTGAAGGGGAAGAAGGGATCGGTCCGTCAGGTCGAGCGTCTGATCAGGCGAGGGTTCGACCTCTTCTTCAATCTCTGCGATGGCGCGGCGGATCAGAACATCCCCGGGATCGAGGTCATCGAGACCCTGGAGAAGCACGGCGTGCCCTTCGCGGGTGCGACCTCCGAATGCTACGAACCGACCCGGGTCGAGATGAAGGAGGCGTGCGCGGCGCTCGGGATCGCGACGCCGGCCTACGTCGTGGCATCGACGCCGGAAGACGTGGAGCGGGCGGCGGAGACGCTCCGGTTCCCGCTCTTCGTGAAGCACTACAGCAGCTACGCCAGCGTCGACCTCAGTCGTCGATCACGGGTGCGGACGCCGGCGGGTCTTCGCATCCAGGCGAAGAAGATCATGTCCCGTCATGGGGCCGCGCTGATCGAAGAGTACATCGACGGGATCGAGTGCACGGTGCTCGTGGCCGAGAATCCGGACGATCCCGCGCGACCGATCACCTACACCCCCGCCCAGTACGAGTTTCCGAAGGGCGAGGAGTTCAAGCACGCCGACGTCAAATGGGTGATCTACGAGGGCTTGAAGTCCTTTCCCGTGAAGGACCCCGTGCTCGCGGCGCGACTTCGCGACGAATGCGCCCGCTTCTTCGTCGCGTTGAAGGCGGCGAGTTTCGGCCGATGCGATCTTCGCGTCACGAAGGACGGCACGCCGTACATGCTGGAGATCAACGCGAACTGCGGGATCTACTATCCGCCCGCCGACTACGGCGCCGCGGACATCTGCCTTTCCCTCGATCCCGCCGGGCACGAGGGTTTCACCCGGCAACTCGTCGCCGCGGCCTTCGCGCGGCATGCGAGGAGCACGCCCGCTCGCGGTGAGGAATCCGGGTCGGCCGATTCGAGCGTGATCGAGGCTTCCGAGCCCTCGCCTCCTGCATCCTTCCCTGCCGAGCCCGCGCCGACATCGTCGCCCGACCCGGCATGCGAGACGGTGGTTCCGAGCCGTTCCTCGCACGACGCGGAACGCGGGCACGGGACGAAGTCGGCGACCGTGGTGGATGGCGATTCGACGGCCTGACGCTCCGTCGCGGTGATGCCCGCTTCAGATACCATCCCACCGCCATGCACGATTTCCAGCGACGATTCATCGATTTCATGCTCGACGCGGGCGTCCTCACCTTCGGCGACTTCACGACGAAGAGCGGTCGCAGGACGCCCTACTTCGTGAACACCGGCCTCTACCGGTCCGGTTCGCAGATGGCGACCCTCGGGCGGGCCTACGCCGATGCGATCGAAGCGTCGTTCTCCGACGGGTTCGACGTGTTGTTCGGGCCGGCGTACAAGGGGATCCCCCTGGTGGTCGCGGTCGCCACTGCCTTCGCGGAACGCGGCCGCGACGTCGAATTCTGCTTCAATCGCAAGGAAGCCAAGGACCACGGCGAAGGCGGCGTGATCGTCGGCCGGAAGCTGCGGGACGGAGACCGGGTCCTGATCGTCGAGGACGTGACCACCGCCGGCACCTCCATCCGGGAGACCGTCCCGGTGCTCCGAGCCGCCGCGGACGTGACGCTCGCGGGGCTCATCGTCTCGGTGAACCGGATGGAGCGGGGCACCACCGATCGCACCGCGCTGGCGGAGCTGGCCGACGAGTTCGCGATGCCGACCCGGTCGATCGTCGACCTCGACGAGATCCTCGAGCATCTCGGCGACCGACTCGGATCGGACGATCGCGAGCGAATCACCGCGTATCGCGAGCGGTACGGGGCGGTGACGTCCTGAAGGCGAGGATCTCGTTCCCGGACGCCTCGGGGTCGCGCCTCCGAGACCGCCCGCTGGATCCGGGTGGACGATCCCGTATCCTTGGGCCATGACCTCGATTCCCCGCCTTCTCGTGCTCGCCTCCCTCTGCATCGCCCCGGGTCTGAACGCGACCGGAGAGGACCTTCGTCCCGACAGCGACATCGACATCACGGTCGATTGGTCGCAGCAGCCGGACGGATGGCGATATCCCATGGCCATCCACGTGCCGGAGGGTGAACCACCG
>JAQWJM010000180.1:0-6498 GCA_029248335.1 Phycisphaerales bacterium | reverse complement strand
TCTCGAGCAGCTCGACACCTACATCGAAGAGCCGGTGCGGGAAACCGACAAGCCCTTCCTGATGTCGATCGAAGACGTCTTCTCGATCAAGGGCCGCGGCACCGTCGCGACCGGTCGTATCGAGCGTGGCGTCATCAAGGTCGGTGACGAAGCCGAGATCGTCGGTCTCGCCCCCGAGACCCTCAAGACGATCATCACCGGCGTCGAGATGTTCCAGAAGACGCTCGACGAGGGCCAGGCCGGCGACAACGTCGGTTGCCTCCTCCGTGGCGTCGAGAAGACCGACATCCAGCGTGGTCAGGTGCTCTGCAAGCCGGGAAGCATCAAGCCCCACACCAAGTTCGAAGGTCAGGTCTACGTCCTGACCAAGGAAGAAGGCGGTCGTCACACCCCGTTCTTCTCCGGTTACAAGCCGCAGTTCTACTTCCGGACGACGGACATCACCGGCAAGCTCACCCTCATGGGTGGTGCCGAGATGTGCATGCCCGGCGACAACGTCGAACTCGAGGTCGACCTCGAGGGCAAGGGCGTCGCGATGGAAGAAGGCGTGCGGTTCGCGGTTCGTGAAGGTGGCCGGACCGTGGGTTCGGGCGTCGTCACCAGGATCGTCGAGTGACATCGAGTCGACCGGTGACCGGGGTCCGGCCCTTCGGCCGGGCCCCGGCGCCGACCCGACCTCAAGCGGGGACCGCCCGGTCCCCGATTCGTTCGAGCGAGATCCCAGAAGGGTGATGCAGCAATGGCCAAGAGAGCAACCGACCGCGAGTTCGTGTGGCTTCAGTGCACCGAGACCGGTGAGATGAACTACCGGACGAACATCCGCGTCAAGGGCGGCATCGACGAGAAGGTCAAGGAGGGCTTCATGAAGTACTCCCCCTCTCTTCGCAAGCACACCCTGCACAAGATCAAGCGGAAGTGATCCGGGGGCACCGCTTCGGCGGGCTCCGTTTCGACCTCCTACGCCAGTAGCTCAATTGGCAGAGCAGCGGATTCCAAATCCGCAGGTTGAGTGTTCGAGTCACTCCTGGCGTGTTGCCAAGCGGGAATCCGGAATTCGATCCGGGTTCCGTTCCACCCCCGTCCACAGTTGGGAACACGACGATGTCCACCGCGATCTACAAGAAGGGCCAGGGCTACTGGACCCGTCAGATGTCCACCATCGCGGGCGGCGTGATGATCCTGCTCGGCGCGATGTGGATCTCCGACTTCTTCAAGAACACCGACTGGTTCGATCTCGACCCGGTCTACTTCCGCGCCGCGTCCGGCGTTCTCTGGGTGGGGATCTTCGGCTCGCTGCTCTACTACTTCATCTGGCTGAAGCCCCGGTCCGTCGACTTCCTCGTCGCGACCGAATCAGAGATGAAGAAGGTCAACTGGTCCTCCCGCCGCGAGGTGGTGGGCTCGACGATCGTGGTCATCGCCCTTTCGGCCGGCATCGCCGGTTTCTGCAAGGTGTGGGATCTGATCTTCGTCACGTTCTTCAGCGCCATCAAGGTGCTCGATACCCCCACCTGACCGCGTCGCTTTCGTCCGTTCGATGGTCCGTGGGAAACGAGGAAAACGCATGACCCTTTCCGATGAGAAGCCCGCCGACGGCGAGCACCAGACACCGAGCGAGACTCCCGCCGAGCAGGTGGCCGACACGGATACCGGTTCGACGGAATCCAAGGCCCCCGAGACCCCCGAGACGACCGAGGCGCCGGTGGAGGCCGCGAAGAAGCGGACCCTCGCGTCCGGTCGTGAAGCCACCACCCTGGCCGGCGGACCGACCCTCGAGAACTACGGTGGCGTCGCCACCCACCGAATCGTGAGCGAAGAGCCCGATCGTCCGGCATCGACGCCGACGGCCGACGGCGACGCCACGCCCGAGGGTGGATTCGATCCGGCCGCCGACATGCCGATGTACCGGCCCGGCTTCGACTGGTTCGTCCTCCGGGTCGCCAGCAACAAGGAGTCCGGCGTTCGCGAGACGCTGCTCCGCAAGGTCCAGATCGAAGGCATGGAACATCTCGTCGGCCGCATCATGGTGCCGACCGAGAAGACCCAGTCGATCAAGGGCGGCGTGAGCAAGGTCACCGAGACCAAGCTCTACCCCGGCTACGTGTTCGTCGAGATGTCCCTCGAATCCGACGGTCGCATCCCGCAGGACGTCTTCTTCCTGATCAAGGAGACCACCGGTGTCGGCGACTTCGTCGGCACCGCGGGTCGTCCCACGCCGATGGCGGCGCACGAGGTCGAGAAGATGCTCTTCGACTCGCGGAAGCCCGACGAGGCGCCGCAGGTCAAGATGGAATTCGAATCCGGCGATCCGGTCACGATCAAGGAAGGTCCCTTCGAGAACTACGAGGGAACCGTCGACGAAGTCATGCCCGACAAGGGGCTCGTCCGCGTCCTGGTCACGATCTTCGGCCGGCAGGCGCCGGTCGAACTCGAGTACTGGCAGATCGCCAAGGCCGAGGAATAGATCGCCACCATTCTTCTCCGGCCCGGCAAGTGGTCCGGAGTCGAGTGCGGGTCGCCGTCCGGAAAAGAGGGGCGACCAGTACATTGGACAGGCCTTCAGGAGGGCTCACATGCACCGAATCACTCGTCGTCTCGTCGGCTTCGTCGCGATCTCCGCGGCGTCCCTCGGTGTCATCGCGTGCACGCCGTATGCGACGTTCCCTTCCGACAGCGACTCGGTGGTCCTCACGCCGGGCGTCTACCCCGTTCCGCAGTTGATGGGGAAGGCGCTTTCGGAGACCTACGCCCGGACCATGGGTGATCTCGAACTGGTGCCGCCGGCGGTGGCTGGAGAGGAAGCGACGCCCGCGCCGCTGATCTACGCGCTGCCTTCGGGCATCAACGAGCGCGACTGGCGACAGGTCGGCATCCTCACCGAGGTCGACTCGGCCCGCGAGGTCACGATGGCCGACATCGAAGCGGGTCTCCCGATCTGGGAGATCAAGCAGGTTCGGGTCCGATCGAATCGAGCCGAGGTCGACGTCGCATACCCGAGCAGTGGCGATCTCTACCAACTCGCGACGCTCGTCTACGAGGCCGAACCGTTCAGGGCGTACCAGCTCGACGTGTTCCAGCGATGGCTGATCCCGGCCGATCGACCGGTCTGTACGAATCCGAGTGAGATCGCCCGGATCGAGGCGGAGCAGGCGGCGGCGGAAGCCGCGGCCGCCGAAGCGCAGGCCGCCGCCGCCGAAGCCGCGGCCGCGTCCGAGAATGAGACTGCCGACGAGGCCGGTGCCGAGACGGAACCTGACACCACGGATTCCGAGTGAACATCCCGCTGCGGTGACGACCCCGACGGGCACGACGCGGTTCGCGTCGAGAATCCATCCACCGGTGAACGACGAACCCGCTCTGAAGGGATTCATCGCATGACCGCACCCCAATCCATGAACACCCGCCGAATCGTGGTCGGTATCACCGGCGCGAGCGGCGCTGCGTATGCGGTCCGAGTCGTAGAGATGCTGGCGGCGCAAGGGGTCGAAGTCCACGTCGCGTGTTCGAATCTCGGGAAGCGTCTGCTTGCGGAAGAGGCCGGAATCACGAAGCTGGACGCGGATGCATTGAGCGGGGGTCGGGGTGACCGGCTCGTGATGCACCCCGGCAACGACGTCGGGGCGGCCTGTGCAAGTGGCTCATTCCGACACGATGGCATGGTGGTGGTCCCCGCTTCGAGCAACACGCTCGCGAAGATCGCCCATGGAATCAGCGACAATCTCGTGCAACGGGCCGCCCAGGTCACCTTGAAGGAGCGACGCCCGCTCGTGATCGCCCACCGGGAAAGTCCGATCGGGCTCACCGAGATCGAAGCGATGCGAAAGGTGACTGAGGCAGGTGCCGTCGTCGCCCCCTTGTCGCCGGGCCTGTACCTCCAGCCGGAGTCGGTGAACGACCTGATCGATTTCATGGCGGGTCGCCTGCTCGACCTGCTCGGAGTCGACCATCAGCTTCCGATCCGATGGGACGAGCACCTTGCGGAGCAGCGAGAAACGAAGAGGGAACGCCACTCGACGCCCCGATAATCGCACTCGGTTCCCCCAATTGGGAAAACTCCTACAAATCCGCCAGAGCAACTTGCTCCGGAGCGTGTTGGTGTCACTTTGGAGAGTCCGGGAGTAGGGCACCGCGGCAAGTCCGCTGGAGGCTTGACCCTGGAGGGTGAATTTCGGGGGCGTAGAGGGAAAGGGATTCCACTACGACAACTTGAGACATGTCGGGCCCGCATTGAAGCGGTCCCAGGCATCTGGCGAGGCTATCCCTCGTTGCGGCGTTGTGCCGTGGACCTTCGGGTTCCGGGCGACTGCAATGAGTACGAGGGAAGAAAATTCCCTCTGCCCCGGCCGCCTTGATCAGGCGAAATCTTGATCAGGGCGGCCTCTTTTTTTCAACGTCAGCGTTCGTCGCCTCGGGGGACGCATCGGATCGAACGAACTCGAGTGGAAGTGAACCGTACGCCGAGATCGAACGCGAACGTCAATCAACTCCGTGTTGTTCGAAACTGATTCGACTACCTTGGTGTTCTCGGGAGGATGCTCCCACGTCACGCCACGTTTCAAATGGGATGGGAAAAGGGAATGCACAAGGGAATGTCCATGGGAGGTCGAGTACTGCTCCTTGCAGGGCTTGCGTCCACCTCATTCGGGTCGACGGCGGTCGCGGACCTCGAAGACGGCAAGATGCAATTTGAATTTCAACACGGGGTTTACCTCGGAAACAGTTCCGATTTCGGCTGGGTGACGAACCTCACCGTCGAAGCGTTCTACGACACCGACGCCTTCGATACTCCAAGTGGAACCGGCCCGATCGACACCGGCGTTGGTGATTACTTCGGAACCGATCTCTTTGAATTCGAGCACATCACCCTGACCGAGTCCGAGCAGTCCCCGACTGAATACCTCGTCTTCGACGTGCTGCAAAGTCATGGCGACGTGCGCGTCAAGTTACTGGCCAGCATCGGGTGGTAGGGGCGATCGGCCTTGTAGCCCGGTGAATCCACCGCGTCCTGGCTCCTCGCGTTCGCTCGGAACGACGGCGGCGCAGGCCGGCGCGACCGCTGATGTTCCAGACGGCTTTGAGTTCGATGCGTCAGGCCCGCAAGGGGCCAGCCTGGCTTTCGTGTTGGGTTGCGTGTGGCTTTTCCACGCGGGCCTCCTTGCGCTCGCAATCCAAGTTGGCGTCGCTTGAGCGTCGAATGCCGTCCCACTCGACCCCCTTGGTTCTCTGGGAGGTGGGTGTGTCGTTTTTCTCTTTGATGCAACGCCGTGATTTTCTATCCTTCGCGTTACGTTTCGGAGCCCTTTGGAACGTCAATTACCTGAGATCCCACCGAGGAGAAGCCCGATGACCCGTGTGACCACCATGGCCCTTGCGGCCGGCATCTTGACGCTCGCGACCGGTCCGGTCGCCATGGGCGATATGGTCGAGTTCAAATACGACTGGTACGGCTTTGCGCCCGATCGACCCGAACTCACCACCTGGAGCATGTCGCACATCACCGATGTGACGGTCGCACCGAACGGCAACTTCAGCGGTCCCAATCAGCCGACGCTCAACTTCTATCTGGACATCGGGGGCGAACTCAGCCCCGTCTCGATCGCGAATGACGACGAAGGGGAGTTCTTCTATGTGCAAGGTCTCAAGAATGATACTTTCGAAATGACGGTGGATCTCGTCAATGTCCCCGGCTACGGGGCCATGAACATCGAGGTCATTGGGACCTTCGATTGGTCTGGGCCCGAAGGTCGATGGGATGGAATGGTCGAGATCACCTGGGGCCCCGGCCTTCCGTTCGGCGAAACCGTCACCCAGACCGGTGAATGGTCCGCCCAGATCATTCCCGCCCCTGGTGCGATCGCGCTGTTCGGCCTTGCGGGCCTGAGCGGTCGCCGCCGACGCGACTGATCCCGCGGCGCCTCGAAGCCACGGATTCCACGCGCCCCCGCGACCGCCGATCCGGCGCTCGCGGGGGTCGTGCTTCGTCGATTCAGCAGCTCTTCGCCCAGACCACGCGCGCTCGCCGTCGTCGCCGGGCTTGAACGTTCGAGGACACGAAGCGTTTCGACCCTGAGGAACAACGGCCCCGCAGATGCCCTCGGCGGCTGCGGGGTTTTTCTTTTCGGCGGAAAGAAGATTCGCTCGAGCGGATGATCATCCGACTCGCGTTCCGCACCGGTGGTGGAGGAGTCCACCGGAACCGAACGACCAGCGGAGGCGGCCGAGCCGCCTCCGCGTGGGTTCGAATCGAGCGTGCCGCACGAATGGTCTCGGCACCCCCCGGTGTCCGGTCCGTCACACGCCACCTCGTCGTGCGTCGGACGGCGCTCGATCAGTTCGGGTGAATCGGGGGCGGTCTCACCACCTCCGGATTCTTCCGTGACCGCTCATGCAGGTCGACGATCAGCTCCGTCGCCACCGTCATGCGGTCGAAGGATCGAGATCCTGCGGTTCGCGGCGTGGTCGGGTTGATGGTCATCCGGCACTTCCTTTCCCAAGAAC
>JAQWJM010000177.1:0-50499 GCA_029248335.1 Phycisphaerales bacterium | reverse complement strand
TCCTCGTGTCGGCTGGTGTCCCCGCCGATCGAATCCATGTCTGTGGCCCGGGACGGGAAGGTGTTCGTCGCTGGGTGGACCAGCACGGCGAACCAGAAGGCCCGATCGTGCTCGTCGGCCTCGCCGGCGGACTCGACGAGCATCTCGTCTCCGGTGATCTCGTGGTGGTCGACGAAGTCGTCGATTCCCACGGCCGAGTCACCGAACCGCCCGTCGGCCGCCGTCTCCGGATCGCCGATGCGAAACGAGGTCGCGTGACCACCACGGGCCGGGTCGTGGCGAGCGCCGAGGCCAAGCACGCCCTCGGACGCACCACGGGCGCGGTCATCGTCGACCTCGAATCCCTCCATTTCGCGGAGCTGGCACGGGAACGGGACTGGGACTGGGGCATCATCCGCGTCGTCGGAGATCCCGCCGACCAGGCGGTGCCCGCGGCCCTCGACCGGTTCGTCGATCATCTCGGCCGCACCCGCCCGGGCGTCGTCGCCGGTGAGATCTTCCGCCGGCCCGCCCTGCTCGGGACATTGCGACTTCTCGCCCGACAGTCCCGATCGGCGCTGCTGGAACTCGGGGCCGCACTCCGGGATCTCTCCATCCCTGAACCAACGCCGACGGACGCCGACGACGGCCCCGGACGGGTCGGCCGACGGACCGGGCCGAGGTCGATTCTCGTGTTCGGCGGTTCCTTCGACCCGCCACATCGCGGCCATCTCACCCTTCCCTTCGAGGCCGCGGCGAGGCTCGGTTGCGACGAGGTGGTCTTCATTCCCGCCCGCGTCAATCCGCTCAAGGTCGACACGCCCCCGGCGAATCCCGAAGCGCGGGTCCGGATGCTCGAGGCGGCCCTCGCCCGTCGAACGCCCGTACCGGGACATCCACCCATCGAAGCCCGGATCGATCGACGCGAGATCGACCGGGATGGCCCCAGTTTCACGTTCGCCACGCTGGAATCGATCCATCGCGAGCTGATCGAGGCCGCGGAGCGGGACGGGCTCGAACTGCGGATGCGGCCACGGCTCCGTCTCCTGATCGGCAGCGACCAGGCCCTCGACTTCGATCGATGGCGGGACTGGCGGAAGATCATCGCCCTCGCGCCTCCGATCGTCATGCCGCGTCCTCCGGAGACCCGCACCTCGCTCGCGGCCAGATATCGGGATCACTTCGATCCGGCGCTCGCCGGGCGGTGGGCGACCTGGACGCTCGACCTCGCGGCCGAAGGAGTGAGTTCCTCGGAGATCCGAGACCGCCGCGCGCGGGGCGAGGACGTTTCGGCACTGCTGCCGGAGGGCGTCCTGGAGATCATCGAGGAACTCGGGCTCTACGAAGCTTCGCCCTGATTCCTCCTCTGAGCCGCCCGGTCGTCGTACCATGAACGCGTGACCGATCTCCAGACACCATCATCCGTCGCGTTCGTCAGTCTCGGCTGCCCGAAGAACCTCGTCGACAGCGAACGCATGCTCGGCTCGCTTCGCGAAGCGGGCGTGGAGGTCGTTCCCAGCGACGCCCCCGCCGATGCGATCGTCGTGAACACCTGCGGGTTCCTCGAAGCGAGCCGAGAGGAATCGCTCTCGGTCCTGCGGGACGCGATC
Source organism: Phycisphaerales bacterium (assembly GCA_029248335.1). Lineage (GTDB taxonomy): Bacteria > Planctomycetota > Phycisphaerae > Phycisphaerales > SM1A02 > UBA12014. Next base: position 48,910 of record JAQWJM010000177.1, on the reverse strand, counting down.
GAACGAAAGGAACGCGGCGAGATCGGCCGGGTGGTGGTGGCCGGATGCCTCGTCCAGCGACATCGCGCGAAACTTCTGGAATGGGCCCCCGGCATCGATTCGATGATCGGCGTGTTCGATCGAGACCGGATCGTCGACGCGGTCTCGACGATCCCCCCGGAACGGGAGGGTCTCGACGCGGACGGCCCCCGCTACTGGATCGCGGGCAACGCCCTGCAGGCGGCCACCGATCGTGGCCGTGACGTGGTCGGGCTCACCGTCGCGGGCGACGACGGCAAGGGAATCGGCTATTTCGAAGACGACTCGGACCGCTTCCGGCTGACGCCGCGACACTGGGCGTACCTGCGGATGAGCGAGGGTTGTAATCAGAAGTGCGCCTTCTGCACCATTCCCTCGATCCGCGGCAAGATGCGTTCGAAGCCGCTCGACGTGCTTCTGGACGAAGCCGCACGCCTTCTCGACGACGGCTGCGTCGAGCTCAATCTGATCGGACAGGACACGACCAGCTGGGGTCGCGACGTCGGTGACGACCGAGGGCTGGCCGGCCTGCTGAAGGCGATCAACGATCTCTGCGAATCGCGTGGCGACGCCGGCCGGGCCCGACTCATGTACGCGTATCCCACGAGCTTCACCGACGAGATGATCGACGCCATCCGTGATCTCCCACGGATCGTGGACTACATCGACATGCCGCTGCAGCACGCGAGCGATGCGATGCTCACCGCCATGCGACGGAACGTGACGGCCGAGCAGCAGCGGACGCTCGCCCTCAAGCTTCGGGAGCGGATTCCGGGGATGGCCATCCGAACGACCTTCATCACCGGATTCCCGGGCGAGACGGAGGCCGATCACGAGCAACTCCTCGAATTCATCGAGGAGATCGGATTCGACGCCATGGGCGTGTTCCGATATTCCGCGGAGGCCGGGACACCGGCCGGAACCATGGAACGGGATCCCGCCCTCGCGGTCCCCGAGGAGATCAAACGTCGACGCGAGGCCGAGCTGATGCTTCGACAGCAGGAAATCGCCTTCGAGAACGCCGCGTACCTCGCCGAGCAGCGGGTTCAGATGGACGTCCTGGTCGACGGCGAGGCGGGCGAGACCGCGGATGTGGCCCTTCCCGAGGACGATCCCGCGGTTCGGACCGGCACCCCGGTGCATCTCTCGATCGGTCGGTGCTACTTCCAGGCACCGCAGGTCGACGCCCAGACCTGCGTCGCGAGCGTGGGACGCCTGAGCCCCGGTGAGCTCATTCGATGCACGATCGTGGGCAGCGATGGATACGACCTCGTCGCCCGCCCCACCGAGGAGCTGGCACGCCAGACGTCGCTCCCGGTGATCGGCGGCTGAGCAGGTCCTCGGCGAGGCCCGGAACGACCTCGTTCAATTTTTCACAATTTCCGACTCAAATTCTTCGCTTGGGTCGAAACCCCCGTTATCGTTTTCTTTCTATCGATGTTCACGGCGCCGTTTCGGCCGTGAGCCGTGGCGAGACCCGCGGCATCAAATCGAAGATCAGTCTGCCTCCTGACTCGGGAATTCCACGCATTCGTTTCGCCTGAACCCCGCCCCGAGGCAACCCTCCAATTTCGATCGTGAATTCAGCCCGCCGAGGTCCTGTCGACCTCCGGCCGGAACATTCCCCCCAGCTCGTGAACGGAGCTTCGAAGTGAACGCCGAGATTCCAGAGGTCAACGTCAAGTTCAAGGTTTCCCCGATCTTCGCGCTGGTCGCGATCGTCGCCTTCTGGCCGTTCGGTGTCGCTTTCGGCGCCATCGGCTCGATCTTCGGCGTCGGCCTGCTCGGGCTCTGCGCAGCGCTCGGACTTCCGAAGTCGACCGATCTGATGTTCGGCCTGATCCTCGCGCTGATGGTGTTCGCCGGCCAGTTCCTTGGCGGCGTGTTCCTCGGCATCGAGCTCGGCGGCAGCCAGGTCTCGATGGTCTTCACCACCGCCGTGCTCTGGTTCGCCCAGCTCGCCGCCTTCGGACTCGACCTTCACCTCTTTTCCGAGAGCCATCTCACGCAGGTCGAGAAGATCGTGACCAAGCCCCGCGGACGTCGGTCCGCGTTCTCCGCCGAGGTCGGCCGCTCCGCCGCCTGACCCCGCCCGGCCCATGCCCGGAATTCCTCACCGCCCGACCGCGATTTTTCGCGGCCGGGCGGTGTTTTAGATGCCTCCAGCGGCATTACATCGAATTGATCGTCCGGATTTCGGGTTTTCAGGGTAGGTTCAAAACGTGGTTCCTCGAGCTCCGGCGTTCTCGTCGTGCTCGCTCCGGTCGATGTCGACCGGCTTGAGGATCCACCAATCGGTTCGAGACCGGAAAGGTCGGTGGCATGCGACGCATCCTCGACCCCGAGATCACGCTGTGGCCCATCAGTGACGAAGACCGTCGTCGCATCAGGGATCGCCGCATCTCGATGTTCGGTCGCACCGACTGGTCGGGCTACCCCCGTGGCTTCCCCGCCTTCGGTCGAACCGGATTCCTGATCTTCGTCACCATCGGCCTCCCGATCGCCTGCGTGCTGGCGATCGTAGGCCTCCTTCTCGCCGGCAGTCCGAATGCCGCCTTCGCCTTTGGAGCCACCTTCGTGGCCGAAGCGATGATCCTCGCGGTCATCTTCCGGGGCCGACGACGCAGCGTGCTTCGCGCGGCGGCGGCCGAACTCGGGCACCCGGTCTGCCTCACCTGTGGTTTCTACAACCTCGGCCATGAACGCCGCGAACCCTGCTGCGAGTGCGGCTCGGTGATGCCGGAGCTGCCGGACGAGTTCTTCCCGCCGGCCGAGGAGGCCGAGGCCGTTCAGGAGATGAAGGCCCAGCGTCGACGCAGCCCGCGGCTTCGATTCGGAAGCGGTTGATTCCGGCGGAGCCTCGATTCGATCGAACCCAACCGGGCGGAACAGCGTCGAAGTGGAGACCCTGATTTCCCCCGTCGCCGATGGCGCGTGCCATCGATGACTCGAATGTCGAATTCCTCGCACCATTCCGGAGCGGTGACTTGCGGATCCCAGCCCTGATGTTTCTCCTGGTCGCCCCCCTGGTCGCCGCGGCCTCGCCACCGGACACTCCCCCGGGAGAAACCCCACCACCCCGGATCGTGAGCACGCTCGCGATGGATCCTGAATCGCCGAGAGAGATCGTCGGCTGGTGGTCGGACGGTCGCAGCCTGATCGAGGTCGCCCGGGACGGGCGGTACCGACGCTGGAACGACCTCGACCGGTTCGATCGCCCCAGCGACCTCGGACGCTGGCACCGGGAAAACCACGCCGTCTTCTGGCTGAACTCCTACCTTCTCCCCGCCCCACCGCCCCGCCGGGTCGCCCTCTGGCTGCGAGACGAGGTGCTGATGGCTGACGTCGCTCGGCTCAAGACGCCCTTCATGCACTCCGCCACCCCGCCGCGCGTCCCGGCGGACGACCTCATCGGGCGATGGCGCGGGCCCGGCGGCGAGCTCAGGCTCGATCCCGATCTCACCTACACCTGGACTCGAAGCGAAGCGGTCGACGCTCCCATCGCCATCACCAGCCAGCGCGGTCGATGGCGACTGCTTCCCGACGGGCGACTTTTGATCGAACCCTTCGCCGTGAACCAACGCCCGATGATCCGGGTCGCGATCCTCGATGACGCGAATCGCATCGTGGAACTCGCCAGCGACTCGGGTGGCCTGCGACGCGAGCCCCCTCGGCCCCGCCCCGTGACGACGCCCGCGGCGAATCCCGAAGCCCCGACCCGCGAATCCGTGGCCGACCCGGGCGATCGTCGCTCGGACCGCCCCTGAACCGGATCGGCCCGCTTCCATGCCTGAACTGCCCGAAGTCGAACGTGGACGTCTCGTCGCGGAAGCCGTCGCCACGGGCAACGTCGCGAAGCACGTCCGGTGTGCGAACGACCGGATCGTGTTCTGTGACGAGACGCCCGCCACGGTCAGCCGCCGGCTCCGCGGCAAGCGAGTGCTGGCCGCCCGCCGCCATGGAAAGCAGTTGTGGCTGGAATTCGAAGACGGTCCCGCCCTGCTCCTCCACTTCGGGATGACGGGCGCGCTTCACGGTTACGACGACGAAGCCGACCGACCCCGGTTCTGGAAGATCGAACTGGAGTTCGAAAACGGCAGCCGGCTCGCGATGCCGGATCCCCGAAGATTCGGCCGGATCCGACTTCGCGACGACCCCCGCAACGAGTTGCCGATTTCGAAACTCGGGTTCGACCCGCTGCTCGAGATGCCCGGGCCCGTCGCGTTCCGCAACCTCGTCGGACGTCGCAAGGTGACCGCCAAGGGCCTCCTCCTCGACCAGTCCTTCGCGGCCGGGGTCGGGAACTGGATCGCGGACGAGATCCTCTACCAGGCGGCGATCGCCCCCGACCGTCGGGTAGACGACCTCGACGACGAGGAGTTGGAGCGGATCCGTCGACGTCTCGCCGCGATCGTCAAGAAAGCGGTCGCCGTCAACTCGGTCTCCAGTCGATTCCCGAAGACCTGGCTCTTCCACCACCGCTGGGGCCGTCCCGAGGACGCCCGGACGGCCCGAGGCGAGCCGATCGAGATCACGACCGTCGCCGGCCGCACCACCGCCTGGGTACCGTTGGCCCAGCGATGAATCTCCTCTGGCCCGTGTTTCACGATCCTTCGTACCGGCCTTCCCTCGCGGAGCGGCTGACCCTCCACTGGAAGGCCAACGTCCGGATGCTCCGCCGGCCGTGGGACATCCTGCTCTTCAGCTTGATCTCCTTCGCGCCGTTGCTCCTGCTGATCGGCTTCCAGAGCCTCTTCCCGAGCCTCTACACGGTCGCTTCCACCCCGACCAGCCCCGTTCCGGACCTCGCCCCCCTGATCTTCACCACTCTGGTGACCGCCCTTTTCTTTCTCGTGCTCCAGCACTTCGCCTTCGTGCTGGCGATGAATCTGACCTACGTCCACCACGTCCGCACGGTGCTTCTGGACCGAGGCGTCCCCCTCTGCCCGCGATGCGCCCAGCTCCTTCCCCCCCACACCCCCGCCGCCGCGTGCCCGGAGTGCGGTCACGCCGCGTCTTTGGCTACGATGAGGGGCTCGGGTTCCCGCGACGTCGACGTCTGACGCCACGGGAGACCTGGAACCGACAGAGGATTCGTCCCGCGTGAAGGTCCGCAACTTCTCCATCATCGCGCACATCGATCACGGCAAGAGCACGCTCGCCGACCGGCTGCTGCACGCGACCAAGGCGGTCGACCACCGGACCGGCAAGGACCAGATGCTCGATTCGATGGATCTCGAGCGCGAGCGCGGGATCACCATCAAGAGCTCCGCGGTCACCGTCCAGCACGTCTACAAGGGCGAGCCCTACCAGCTGAACTTCATCGACACGCCGGGCCACGTCGACTTCACCTACGAGGTGAGCCGGGCCCTCACCGCCTGCGAAGGCGCCGTGCTGGTGGTCGACTCGACGCAGGGCGTGCAGGCCCAGACCGTCGCCAACGCCTACCTCGCGGTCGAGAACGACCTCGAGCTGATTCCGGTGGTGAACAAGATCGATCTCCCGGCCGCCGACCCCGACGGGGTCGCGATGGAGGTCGAGCAGGTGCTCGGCCTGACCGCCGAGGACTCGATCTACGTCAGCGCGAAGAGCGGCAAGGGAATCCCCGAACTGCTCGATGCGATCTGCGAGAAGCTTCCGGATCCCCCGCCGCCCACGACCGACCGTCTTCGGGCGCTGATCTTCGATTCGAACTACGACGACTATCGGGGCGTGGTGGTGTTCGTCCGCGTGTTCGACGGCTCGATCTCGGTCGGTGACAAGATTCGGATGATGGGAACGGGACGAACGTTCTCGGTCACCGAACTCGGCCGCTACACGCCGTTCCCGGAGAAGCTCAAGAAGATCGAACAGGGCGAGGTCGGCTACATCGTCGCGTCCATCAAGTCGCTCGGCGACGTCCGGGTGGGCGACACCGTCACCCTCGAATACGAACCGGCCACCGTCGCCCTTCCGGGCTACGAAGAGCCGAAGCAGATGGTGTTCTGCGACTTCTACCCCGCGACCGGCAGCGAGGGCGGCAAGCGAAGCGATTTCGAGAGTCTTCGGGAAGCGGTCGAGAAGCTCCACATCAACGACGCGAGCTTCACCTTCGAGGTGCAGCACTCCGAGGCCCTCGGGTTCGGATTCCGCTGCGGCTTCCTCGGCCTGCTCCACATGGACATCGTGCAGGAACGCCTGGAGCGCGAGGGCGGCGTGGACATCGTCCAGACCGCGCCGACCGTCTCCTACCTGGTCGACCTGAACGACGACACCACGGTCGAGATCCACAACCCCGCGGATCTTCCGGACATGTCGAAGGTCCGGGCGATCCGGGAACCGATGGTGAAGATCGAGATCATCTGCCCCGAAGAGAACATCGGCGACCTGATGAAACTCGCCGAGGGCCGCCGCGGCATCTTCAAGGGCCAGCGTTTCATCAGCGACACCCGCCAGATCCTCGACTACGAGCTTCCGCTCGCAGAGATCATCTACGACTTCTACGACAAGCTGAAGTCGATCACCCGCGGCTACGGGACGATGGACTACGAGATCACCGGCTACGTCGCGGAGAATCTCGCCAAGGTCGACATCCTCATCAACGGCGCGCCGGTCGAGGCGTTGAGCCTCATCTGCCACCGCTCGGGCGCGGAACTGCGCAGCCGCGCGATCCTCTCGAAGCTCCGGAAGCAGATCGACCGTCACCAGTTCGAGATTCCGCTGCAGGCCGCGATCGGCGGGAAGATCATCGCCCGCGAGACGATCAAGGCCCTCCGCAAGAACGTGACCGCCAAGTGCTACGGCGGCGACATCACCCGGAAGCGGAAGCTGCTCGAAAAGCAGAAGGAAGGCAAGAAGCGGATGAAGAACGTGGGAAGCGTCAACATCCCGCAGGAAGCCTTCATGGCGGTCCTCGAACAGGAAGAGTGAACCACCGCCGTCAGAGACCCCGACCAGGAGCAAGCATGCATCGCATCGAAAGAATCGTCGTCCACGTCGTCCTGCTGGCCCTCGTGGTCGTCCTCCTCGCCGACTTCGAGGGACCCGGACGGTCCGCGATCGGCGACGAGCCACGCCCCGCCGACAAGCTCGGGCCCGCCGACGAGGTGCTGCTTCGTGGAGACGATGGCGAGCTGGTGCTTTCCAACACCAAGGGACGACTCGCCTTCGGCGAGCGGCCGACCGAACGGATCTGGTCGATCGGCTCCGTCAACGTGTCGAGACTCCTCAAGACGCTGATGGATGCGGATCGATTCGGCGAGGCGCGAACCCAGATCCAGGAGGAGGCCACCCGGCAGAACGCCGCGTACGAGGCGAGTTTCGAGGCCTTCCAGCAGGAGAACGCCGACGTCACGCAGGAGAGTCCCGACTTCCCGCGGGTGCAGGCCCAGTTCCAGCAGATGATGCAGGAGTACCAGACCTGGCAGCAGGGAACGATGGCGATCCGCCAGAAGCTCGGTGCGGAACAGATCGAGTCCGCCTATCGGGAGTTGATCGAAGCGGTCGACATCGTCGCGGAACGACGAGGAATCGACATCGTCACCCAGTTCGTCCCCACCGCGGAACCCTTCGAAGCCGAAACCATGGACGTCGCCAGCCAGCAGGTGCGACGTCGGGGTCTCCTTCGGTATCCCGACGAGATCGACATCACCGAAGCGGTGGCCGAGGAACTCGGTCTCTGACCGGGTCGAGGTTCTTCAACCACCCGACGAGGGCCGCTCCTGGAACGGCCCGGGATTCGACAGGTGACGGGCGAAGCCCGCTCCCACCGCGGCGGTGACCTGCGCCATGTCCGGAATGCCGGCTGGAGCCCGGCCGACTTCGCGGGCGAGGCTGGTCACCGGACGACCGACCAGACCGCAGGGGACGATCGTGTCGAAATGCGTGAGGTTCGGATCGACGTTGACCGCGAGCCCGTGCATGGTGATCCATCGCGACACGCGGACGCCGACCGCCGCGATCTTCCGGCCGCCCGAACAATCCGCGTCATCGCCGCTTCGACCGACCCACACCCCGGTCGCGCCGGGGTCGCGGTCGGCCGGGCAGTCGAACGAGGCGAGCGCATCGATCACGACCTGTTCCAACAGCCGGATCCAACCATGGATCCGGATTCGCACGAGGTTCAGGTCGACGATGGGATAGGCGACCAGCTGGCCCGGCCCGTGATAGGTGACGTCACCGCCGCGGTCGGTCTCTTCGATCTGGATGCCGCGTTCCGCAAACGCCGCCTCGGTCGCGATCAGGTTCCCGGCCGCACCGGGCCGCCGGGAGACGGTGACGACCGGCGGGTCGTGTTCAAGGAGCAGGAGAAAGCCACGCGGGGTCGCCGTCTCCCGCGCCCGAAGCACTTCGGCGTGGAGTTCCCGTTGCAACTCGAGCCCTTCCCGGTAGCCGATCCGGCCCAGTCTTCGAACCTCGAGCCATTCCGGAAACGGGGCTCCGGGGTCAGACTGAAATGGGTGCAATCGCCTTCGCATCCGTGTACCGTATTCGCTCCTCGCGGCCCGCAAGGGCGATTCCCGGAGAGTGCCAAGCCGTCATGTCGCGGATTCATCCCACCGCCATCATCGATTCTCGAGTCGAACTCGCCGAAGACGTCGAAATCGGCCCGTACTGCATCCTCGAGGGTGCCATTCGGATCGGCCGCGGAACGCGGCTCCGCGCCCACTGCTTCATGCAGGGCCCGATGGTGATCGGCGAGGAGAACGACATCTGGCCGTTCACCGCCCTCGGCGTCGCACCGCAGACCAGCGACTTCGATCCGGACATCGAAGGCCCCGGCACGCTGATCGGGGACCGCAACGTCTTCCGTGAGCACGCCTCGGTCCATCGATCGATCCACGAGACCGAGCCCACGAGGATCGGCCATGACAATCTCTTCATGGACGGCGCCCACGCGGGCCACGACTGCCAGATGGCGAACCACATCGTGCTCGCCAAGGGCTCGATGATCGGTGGACACGCGATCATCGAAGATCGCGTGATCATCGGCGGCAACGCCGGCGTCCACCAGTTCGTCCGCGTCGGTCGCGGCGTGATGATCGGCGGCAACGCGGGTTCCTCCCTCGACATCCTGCCCTGGTTCATGGTGACGCTGCTCAACACGGCCAACAGCATCAACCTGGTGGGGCTTCGTCGCAGCGGCGCGACCCCGGAAGACGTCGACATCGTCCGCATGGTGTACAAGCTCTTCTGCCGCAGCGGGCTCACCGTCGCCACCGCGACCGAGCGACTTCGGGCGCACGCCGGCCAGCCCATGGCCGACGAGTACCTTCGCTTCCTCGAGAAGTCGACCCGCTCGCTCTGCACGATGAAAGGCCGGAAGACCGAGTCCAAGGACCGATCTTCCGAGGCCGCGGACGCGCCGTGAACGAAGAAACGCACGCCACGAGGGTGGTCGACGCACGACTCCAGGTCATCGCGAGCGGCTCCGGCGGCAATCTCTCCATCCTGACGCTTCATCGGTCCGACCTCCCCCCGCTCCACGTCTGCATCGACCTTGGCATCGGCCCGAGGACGCTCGCACGACGACTCGAGGATCACGCCCCGGATGTCCGGCTGGAGGACGTCGCCGCGGTGCTGGTCACCCATCCCGACGGCGATCACCTGAGAACGACCTGGCGCCGCACCCTCGAGTCGATGGACTGGCCCATCTTCGCCGCACCGAGCCACCACGCGGCGCTCGCGGCGATGGCGGCACCGGCACGACTTCTGCGACCGCTCGCCGACGGTGGTCGCGAGGTCTCGATCCTTCCCGGCGTGATCAGCGCGACCACCGCCCTCGCCCCGCACGACGACCACGGCTCCACCGTGATCCGGCTCCGCGTCCGCACGACCCGCGGAGACCTCCGCATCGGCTGGGCGACCGACGTCGGCCGACCCACCGACGAGATGCGATCGCTGCTCGCGGACTGCGAGATCCTCGGCGTGGAATCCAACTACGACGCCGCGATGCAGGCCGCCTCGCCGAGGCCCCCTTTCCTGAAGGCTCGGATCACCGGCGGTCACGGCCATCTCTCGAACACGCAGGCCTTCGAGCTGGTGCGATCGCTCGCGACCGAGGCCACGCCGGATCGAGTCGTCCTCCTCCACCTCTCGCGCGAGTGCAACGACGCGGATCTGGTCCACGACCTCTGGCACGACCACGACGCGACACGCGCATGCCGCACGCACATCGCGGAACAGGATCGTCCCATCGGCCCCTTCGATCTGCTCGACCGGCGGCCCCTTCAGGCCGGTGTCTGATCACTGGTCGGGGGTCGGGGACGCCCCGGGCTCGTACCCCACCTCGTAATCGCCCTCGACCGCCTCGAACGCCCGCCGGTTCGACGCCAGCCAGCGGTCCCGGTCGACGGTGAACCGTCCGATCGGCACGCCGTCAAGTGAGATCGGCACGAGGATCGGCAGGCCCACCGGAAGATCCGCGAGCGGCGCGATGAGATCGCCGATCGCGCGTCCGGCGTCGTCGAGCCGCCGATAGATCTGCACCGCGGGGCCCGCCTCGAATTCGAATCCGGCGCCCACCAGCTCGCGAGGCGGTTCCCGTTCGGTCCACCATGCGACCGGTTGCCCGGGCAGCAGGATCGTCCCGGGCTGGGCGCACGCGAGGGTTCCAGCGGTGCCGGCGGCCTCCAGATCGATCTCGGGCATCTCGAGCCGGCCCGGTCCCCGCCAGCGAATCCACTGGAGCCCGGCATAGACCGCGGCCTCGAGGGCCAGGGAAGCGTCCGACGCGATCTCCAGCAACGCCTCCGGCATCGACACGCCCGACCAGAGGGTGTCCAGACGCGACGACGCCTCCTCGACCCCGATCGCCGCTCGATCCCGCGCGAGTCCCCGATCCGGTCCTTCGACCCGATCGAGCTCCGCCAGCGCGAAGGTGATGGCCTGCAGCCTGATCACTTCGGGGATCGACTCCCGCCAGGCTCGATCGTCGTCGTCATCGGATCGCTTGAGCCCCTCCCCCGCCTTGACGAGATCGGTCCAGTGTCCGAGCAGCGTGGTCCAGGTGACCAGGCCGGTCGGCAGTTTCGACGTTGGTGTCGGCGCGTCTTCCACAACCACAGCATAGATCGGCGCTCGACGCGGCGGGTTCGGGATTCGTGGCGCAGGCGTGGCGTCGAAGCGTTACCGTGCCACCCCCATGAGCGACCGGATCTCCCACGAATGCGGACTCGCCGTCGTTCGGCTCTTGAAGCCGCTTGACTGGTATCGGGAACAGCACGGCGATTCGCTCTGGGGACTTCGTCGACTCTTCCTGCTCATGGAGAAGCAGCACAACCGCGGGCAGGACGGCGCCGGGATCGGTGCCGTTCGATTCGACATGCCCGCGGGCGAGCGATACCTCTCCCGACTCCGCAGCGCCAAGCGGAATCCCATCGAACGGCTCTTCGACACGGTCATGAAACCGCTGCGGAATCTCTCGATGGAGAAGATCGACGCCCTTTCGGGGCTCGATCTCAAGCGACGCATGCCGCACCTCGGGGAGCTGATGCTCGGGCATCTCCGGTACGGCACCCACGGCGGGCGGACCATCACGGCGTGCCATCCGTACCTGCGGAAGAACATCGTCGCCAGTCGGAATCTCGCGGTCGCCGGAAACTTCAACCTCACCAACTCGAAGCTGCTCTTCGAGGAACTGATGGAGTACGGCCTCGATCCCGTCGGCGACTCCGACACCCAGGTCGTGCTGGAGAAGATCGGCTACTACCTCGACCGCGAGCACGAGCACCTCGCCGCGACCATGGGCCCGGGATCGTTCCAGGCCCTGGAGGGTCGCGAGCTCGCCGAGACCGTGTCCACCGAGCTGGATCTGGTCCGCGTGCTCCGGAACGCGGCCGACCGGTTCGACGGCGGCTACGTCTTCGCCTCGATCGTCGGAAACGGCGATCTCCTGGTCTGCCGGGACCCCGCCGGGATCCGCCCCGCGTTCCTGTACCGGGACGACACGGTGGTCTCGGTCGCGAGCGAACGGGCCGCCCTGGTCACCGCGTTCAACGTCGAGCCCGACGCGATCGAGGAGATTCCCCCCGCCCACGCCCTCGAAGTGAAGCGGAACGGCGCGATTCGGATCGAACCGTTCATCGAGCCGCTTCCGGTGCGGAAGTGCACGTTCGAACGGATCTACTTCAGCCGAGGCAACGATCGCGACATCTACCGCGAGCGGAAACGACTCGGGGCGAACCTCGCGGAACGGGTCCTCGAGGCCATCGACTGGAACATCGACGACACGGTGTTCGGCTTCATCCCCAACACCGCCGAGACCGCGTTCGCGGGCCTGCGGGAAGAGATCAACGCCGTGCTTCGTCGTCGCAACGGCGAGGAGTTGTGGAAGCGGATCGAAGCCGGGACCGTCACCCGGGAGGACGTCGATCGACTCATCCGCACCCGGGCCCGCTCCGAGAAGGTCGCCCACAAGGACCAGCGGCTGCGGACGTTCATCACCCACGATGCCGCACGGAGAGATCTCGTCTCGCACGTGTACGACGTCACCCGGGGGACCATCACCGAAGGCGACACCCTGGTGGTGGTGGACGATTCGATCGTCCGAGGCACCACGCTCCGCGAGTCGATCATCACCATGCTGTCGAGACTCTCGCCCCGAAGGATCGTGGTGGTCTCGAGCGCGCCGCCGATCATGTACCCGGACTGCTACGGGATCGACATGAGCCAGCTCGGCCGCTTCATCGCCTTCGAAGCGGCGGTGACGTTGATCCGCGACGCCGGCGAGGCGGACCTCCTCGACGAGGTCGAAGCCAGGTGCATCGAGCAGGCCGATCTCGCCCCCGAACGGATGAAGAACCACGTCGCAATGATCTACGATCGATTTCCGCTCGAGACCCTCTCGGCCCGGGTCGCGGATCTCATCCGGAGCGATCGACTCGAATGGTCCGGTGAGATCGAAATGGTCTATCAGGATCTCGCCGGCCTTCACGAGGCGATGCCCGGTCACACCGGCGACTGGTACTTCACCGGCGACTATCCGACCCCGGGCGGATATCGAGTGCTCAACACCGCCTATCTCAACTGGCGGAAGAACGACGAACGCCGGGCCTACTGAATCGAACCGATTGGATTTCCGAGAACGGGCTGGAGGACGACTCCGACCCGGCCGAGGTTTCGAATGCATGACCGTCTCGGTCGCTCGATCCTCCTCCGGAATCCAGACATGCCTCGCAGCAAGCAACGCCCCGCCGACCCCCATCGTCGATCAGGACGCAAGAGCCCGGCCACGCATCGTTCGGACCTCCGATCGGCGACGGCACGGGATCTCGCGGCGCTCGCCGGTACGGGAAGTCCGCTCCTCCCCGCCGATCGAGCCTCGATCGCCAATATCTACGCACTCGATCTCCGGGATTCCGGCGCCCGGGTTCAGGACTCCGGAAAACCGGCAGGTTCTCGCTTTTGTGCTTGATCGCCCCCCTCTCAATCGCCATCTTTGAGTTCGGAGATTGAAAGTGTGGAAGGCCCAGCTGGAGGAGCGGGGCCTTCTGCTCGTTTTGGGGGCCTGAGACCCACTGCGAGGTGATGAAGGTCGCTTCCCGGTCCGCCAAGGCCGCGAAGGCACGACCCGCCTCCCTCCGATCGCCAGGCCTGCCGACCGCCGGGATCGCCTCCTCGTGGCCCGAAACGAACCTCTTCGTCTTGACGCTCGGCGGTGGGAATGGTCTACTACGCGACTCGCCGGAGCGGTTTCCGTCCCCGGCGTCGTCCCCGACACGCACCCGGAATTCCGGGGGTGCCGGTTCACTCCCGACCCGACCGGCGTCAGAAACGTCGACCGGGGTCCCAACAGTCGGATGTTCGAATGGCCCGTTACCTCGGTCCCAAGGTCAAGCTCTCCCGTCGCGTCGGTGTTCCGATCGCGGATATCCCGAAGCACACCTCGAAGCGGCAGCTCAACCCGCCGGGGCAGCACGGGTTTCGTGGGCGTCGTCCCAAGGACTACGGCATCCGCAAGGATGAGAAGCAGAAGCTGCGTTACCACTACAACGTGATGGAACGCCAGTTCCGTCGCTACGTCGACGAGGCGACCCGTCGCCCGGGCAACACCGGCGAACTTCTTCTTCAGCTGCTCGAGTGTCGTCTCGACAACGTGATCCGACGTGCCGGTCTCACCCGCACGATCTGGGCCTCGCGTCAGATGGTCACCCACGGACACGTGCTGGTGAACGGCAAGAAGGTCGACCGACCGAGCTTCGCGGTGAAGGTGGGCGACGTGATCACCCTCCGCGACAAGATTCACAACCTGGCTCGCGAGAGCATGGAATCCCTCGCCGGCCACATGGTCCCGGGATGGGTCGCCATGAACCCCGCCGAACTCAACGTGAAGATCGTCGCGTCGCCGACCTCGGACCAGATCCCCTTCGACGTCAACACCAACCTGATCGTCGAGTTCTACCGCTGATCCCATCGGGGCCTCGGCCTCGACTCGACGGGCTGCGTTCCACCACGGACCGTCGCGTCCGGCTCCCTTCGAGGCCCTCCCCGGCATCGACGGACCGACGCGACGGTCCTTTCACAGCCGGTTCCATCCGCGTTCCGTTCCTTCCCCACACGTGGCCGCGACACGCTTTCGAGCAGCCTCGACCGCACCCCTGAACCGCCGCACGCCGAACCCCGGAAGACCTCATGTTCCAGTTCCTTCGCAAGTACGACAAGTGGATCCTCGTTGTGGGCGGCACGCTCCTGATGATCACCTTCCTGGTGCCACAGGCCATCCAGGGCCTCGCCGAGTACAGCGCCCAGACCGGTGCGACCTGGGCGAGGGTCGGTTCGAACAAGGAGTCGGTCACCTCCGGCGAAGCCGACATGCTTCGACGTCAGACCAGACTGATCGATCTCCTCGGAGCGAGCAGCCCGCTCGGCCAGCTCGGGGTCGGCACGAATCCCGCACACTGGTACCTGCTGGTCCGAGAGGCTCGGGCCGCCGGTCTGGTCGGTGGCGCCAGTTCGGGCTACGAAGTCGCCCAGCAGATCGCCGGGGGACGGACCGACACCGAAGGCGTCACTCCCGAGATGGTCGTCGCCACCCTCGGCTCCCAGGCGGGCCTGAGCCCGCAACAGACCCTCGCGACGCTGGCGGAGGTCCGTGGGGTCACCCAGCTCCTCGCCCTCGTGGGAACCGCCGGACGATTCAGCGACACGCGTCTTCGCAGCGCCGCCGCCCGGAAGTCCCTCGGAGTCGCCGCCGACGTCGTGGTCATCGACGCCCGGACCGACGACACGATCGAGCAGCCCGAAATCGACGAGCAACGCCTCACCGAGCAGATGACGGCCCATGCCGACGTGCTCCCCGACGCGGAGGGTGCGACGTTCGGATATCGCATTCCCGATCGCTTCAAGCTCGAGTGGCTGATGATCCCGAAGGCCGCGGTTCGAACCTCGCTCGAGAACAGCCCGGAGCTCGGCCCCGTCGAGTTGCGGAAGGCGTTCATGAAGGACCCCACCCGCTTCGGAACCGCGGCGACGACCAGCAGTTTCTCCACCGAGGAAGCCCGGATCCGGGAAGTCGTCCTCGACGACCTGACCGACGCCCGGATGGAGGCGATCGCCAAGTTCGCCTCCGACCAGACCCAGTTCCCCCGTCGTGGCATGGGCCGGATCGGCCTGCACTACGACCTGCCCGCGGACTGGGCGACCCGACGCCAGAGCTTCACCGGTCTCGCCGACGAGATCGCGAAGGAATTCGATCTTCCGCTCCCCGCCTATCGCTCCAGCGGCCAGGAATGGCTCGCGGTCGAAGACCTCTCGGACGAGACGCGTTTCGGATCACTCGCCAAGAGCGACACCGACCTCTACGGTCGCAATCGGACGCCGATGTCGGCGATCCTGCCGGCCCTTCGCGACTTCGGCGGCAGCGACTCGATCGCCGTCCAGTCCGGGGTCGCGTTCCCCCCGACCTTCGCCCCCGACGGCGACCTCTATCTCGCCCGGGTCATCGACACCGATCCCTCCCGTCCCCCCGCCGATCTCGACGAGGTCCGGGCCGCGGTCCGAGCCGACGTCGAAGCGATGCTTCGATACGAGACGCTGGCATCGCGACTTCCCGAACTGGAGCAGGTGGCGAGAACCGACGGACTTCGTCCCATCGCGGACGCCTACGGCGTTCCGGTCGAGTTCGCGGCCGACATTCGCGAAGCGAATCTCCAGATCCTGCTGCAGTACGGCATCGAACTGTCGTCCTCGATTCCCGGCCTCGGCACCGACGCCGAGGCGATCGCGGAGATCGTGGATCGCGCGATGAGCCTCGATCCGACGCGGCCCGTGGCCGACCAGCCGATCGACCAGCGGGTCTTCGCCATCGCGTTGCCCGAACGCCTCGCGGTCCTCGTGGTCTCGATCGACAAGCTGATGCCGCTCACCGAGGAACAGTGGTCGGGACTCGCGGCGAATCAGGGCCCCCTGCAGGCCGCGATCACCCAGGACCTCGCGGCCTTCGACCCGGCCTCGATCTTCGGATTCGAGGCGTTGAAGACCCGCCATGCGTTCGAACGGTCCCGTGAAGACGAGACCGACGACGAGTTCGCGGACGATCTCGCGGACGATCTCGCGGACAAGGCCCCCGCGGCCTGAACCGACCACGAGCCCCGACGAACGAAACACCTCCACTCCCCCCGGATCGAACCGTGAGCAGCAACGAACCACTTCCGAACATCGACTTCGACCACTTCTCGAAGATCGATCTCCGCGTCGCGACCGTGACCGCCTGTGAAGCGCACCCCAACGCCGACAAGCTCCTGAAGGTCACGCTCGACGACGGGACGCCCGAGGGTCGCCAGGTCTGCGCCGGCGTCAAGGCGTGGTACGACCCCGCCGATCTCGTCGGCCGCCAGGTGGTCATCGTCGCGAACCTCGAACCACGGAAGCTCCGTGGCGAGATCAGCCAGGGCATGATCCTCGCGGCGAGCGACCTGAAGGACGCGCCCGCCGAGGAGACGGAAGGCAAGCCGGGCCCCGATGAACGCGACGTCGTCGTGGTCACCATCGACAAGCCCGTCAAGCCCGGCTCCCGCGTCAGCTGACACCAGCCACGGGGACCCGCCCGACGCCCACACTCCACAGGATCGGTTCGGACCAGGACGCCCCTTCCGGAGGCTGCTTCACGCCGTCGCGGCGTCGTCATGCGTTCCGGGCGATCGGGTCGAGCATTCGCCGGGACCCCCTTTTCGAGAATTCCTCGGCGACGCTGTCACACCGACTGCACACGTCGCTACCGACTCCTGAAGCCACACCGCTCGGGCCGATCCACGTCCCGGATCGGCACGTGGATGGCGGGGATCGCGTCCGTTCCCCTCATTTCTCGAGCACCGTGGCGACGTTCCGGGGGATCTTCGACGTCGAGGCCGTCCACCGTCCAGCGGACCAGTCGATTTCGATGCGAGCCCCCTCGGATCTCTCCGGAGATCCGAGGGGTCGCTCTGCATGGTGCTTGATGCGCGGTGCTCGACGCGTGATGCGCCTCGGGTGGCCGGTTCGTGCTCAACCGGCGGGGTCGAGCCCGATGGCCGCCGCGTCGCGATCCGAGAGCAACGATCCGTCGGATCGTTCCCGCACGGTGCCGTCACGCTTCCGGCTCCGCTCGCATCGCGGTTCATCTCGAAGGTCCTCGATCTCGACCTCGCCGAGTCCGGTCTCGAATCGAGCCCGGCTCACGCCGCAGAGATCGGCGAGATCCTCTCCGAAGGATGCGAACGTCCCCTCCGGATCGGGGATCACGAGCCCGGCGTCGAGTGGATTGTCGACGCCGTCGGCCTTCGCCTCCTCGAGTCGCTTGAGTGCCGCGTCGCGAAGATTGATCACCGCGGACCATTCGCGATCACAGGTCGCTGACAGGTCGAGCGGCCCGGCGAGATGGACGTTCGCGGCGTCGTCGCCCCGGAGGGCCCGGAAGGCCTCGTCGGCGGTGTGCGGCACCACGGGCTCGAGCAGGCGGCAGAGCAGGTCGCTGATCGCGTGCATGACCGTCTGGGTCCGTCGACGGCGATGGCTGTCCGCCGCGTCGCAGTACAGACGATCCTTGGTCGCGACGAGATAGATCGAACTCAGCGTCTCGTTGCAGAAGTCGTAGAGGACCTGATGGGCATCGCGGAACGCGTACGTCGCGAACGCGTGTCGAACCCGCTGTTCGACCCGGACCGCTTCCGCGAGGGCCCAGGCGTCGATCGACGCGGGTTCGATCGCGTCGAGCGCGATGCCGTCGCGATCCACGTCGAAGTCCGAGAGATTCCCGAGCAGGAACCGAAGGGTGTTGCGGATCTTGCGGTAGCTCTCACCGGCGACCTTGAAGAAGTCGAGGTCGACCTTGATGTCGTTCTCGAACGGCAGCGAACAGACCCACCAGCGGCAGACGTCCGCCCCGAAGTCCTTGAGCAGCTCGTCGACGCTCAGGGCGTTGCCGGACGACTTGGACATCTTCCGGCCGTCCTTGTCGACCATGAAGCCGTGCGTCAGGAGCGTGCGGTACGGCGGGGCTCCGGTGGCGCCGAGCGCCGGCAGGAGCGAAAGCTGGAACCAGCCTCGATGCTGATCGCTTCCCTCGAGGTAGAGATCCGCGGGGATGCCCTGGTCCCGGGCCCGCATCACGGCCGCCCAGCTCGAGCCGGACTCGAACCAGACGTCGAAGATGTCGTACATCTTCTCGAGCGACGCGGGGTCGAGATCGTCGGCCACGCCCGGATCCTGCGACGGATCCCAGTCCGCGAGCAGTTCCGCCGGCGACTCCGAGAACCACGCATCCGAACCGCGGGCCTCGAACGCCTTCGCGACCGCGCGAACCGATGCCGGCGTCATGACGACGTCGCCGTCGGGGCCGCGGAACGCGGGAATGGGCAGTCCCCAGGCCCGCTGTCGCGACAGGCACCAGTCGGGGCGGGACTCGACCATCCCCCGCATCCGGTTTCGTCCCCATTCCGGGATGAAGTCGACCGACTCGCCGGTGGCCTCCATCGCGAGATCCCGGAGACTGCGTCCGTCCCGGACCGTCGCTCGATCGACCGCCACGAACCACTGCTCCGTGGATCGGAAGATCACCGGCGTCTTCGATCGCCAGTCGTGCGGATAGCTGTGCATGAACAGTTCGTGATGGACGAGGTGCCCGCTCTCCCGCAGGTGATCCGCGATCAGGCCGTTGGCGTCCCAGATCGACTTCCCCCGGAGCCAGTCCGGAACGGTCTCGTCGTAGGTACCGTCACCGAGGACGGGACAGTACACGTCGAACCCTTCGCGCTGGCCGGTCCGGTAGTCCTCCTGCCCGTGACCGGGCGCGGTGTGCACCAGTCCGGTGCCGTCCTCGAGCGTCACGTAGTCGGCTTCGACGATCCGGCCCACCCGATCGATGAACGGGTGCCGGTACTCGAGTCCGAGCAGATCGGCGCCGGTGCATTCCGCGAGCACCTCGACCTCTTCGATTCCGCACTGTTCCACGACCGCCTCGAGCAGTTCGCGGGCGACGACGGTCTCCTGTCCGTCCAGTCGCGCGAGCACGTACCGGTACCGTGGGCCGACCGCGATCGCGAGATTCGCCGGCAGCGTCCAGGGCGTGGTCGTCCAGATCATGAAGCTCGGCGTGGCTTCGAGTTCGAGCTCGAACGCCCGCCCGGTCGCCTCCCGGTCGGTGGCCTCGAAATCCACGAAGACCTGGGGATCCTCGCGGTCCTCGTACTCGAGCTCGGCTTCGGCGAGCGCAGTCTGGTTCTCGATCGACCAGTGGACCGGCTTGAGGTCCCGGTACACGACGCCCTGGTCCACGAGGTCCGCGAACACCTCGATGGTGCGGGCTTCGTAGCCGGGGTTCATGGTGAGATAGGGATCGTCGTAGTCGGCGATCGTCAGGAGACGACGCATCTGGCCCGACTGCAGCTTGATGAACTTGGCGGCGTAGGTCGCGCATTCCCGTCGGATCGCGATCCGACGCGTGTCGTCGGGCAGTCCGGCGAGCTTCGCGGCCTTCCCCTTCTCATGGAGTTCCGTCATCACGCGATGCTCGATGGGCAGCCCGTGGCAGTCCCAGCCGGGGGTGAACGGGCATCGCATCCCCTCCATCAGCCGCGAACGGACCACGAGGTCCTTGAGGACCTTGTTGAGCAGATGCCCCACGTGGATCGAGCCGTTCGCGTACGGCGGCCCGTCGTGGAAGCGGAAGACCGGAGCGTCCGCGTCGCGGCGCGTCGCGTCGATCGAGGCGTACATCGACCCGGTCTCCCAGCGGTCGACGGTCTTCGGCTCGTTCTGGGCGAGATTGGCACGCATCGGGAACGGGGTCGAGGGGAGATTGAGGGTCTCCTTGAACCCGCGGCGTTCGCGTGACTCTGACTTGGGGGATTCGCTGGTCATGGGGTCGGGATCCGTGGACGGGGAATCCCGGCAGGATACCTCATGCCCGCCCTGCTCCACGGTCGGAATCAGCCCGAACAGCCCCGAACCGGTCGAAACCCCGGGGAGCCGGAATCAGGCCTCCGGAACCTCGTCGTCGGGCTTGATCGCCTCGTCGAGATAGTCCTGGAAAGCTGAATGCTGGTAACTGACGAAGCAGAAGACGTGATGGAGCGTGAACCACTCGAGATCACTGGGATCCTTGTCGAGGTCGGAGCGGAGACGGTTCAATTCGGCGAGCAGGCGTTCGGATTTCATGGTGACGAAGCGTAGCAGCGAGACACGCCTCGGACCTCTTCCCGCGGGGTGGATCGAGTCAGGAATCGGAGGATCCCCGACGCCGCCGGCGGACCCGCCGTCAAAAGGATGGCTCGAAAAAAAGCCGACCCGCCGACAGGGTCGGCGGGTCGGTCGAAGTGTTCAGTGCGACTCTCCTCCAAGGTCGGACGAACACGTATCGATCAGGGGAGACGTCCAATTTAAGGAATCCTGCACCCGATCGCAACACCGAGATTCTCGTTTGCGGCGGGATTTGCGCGATCCACCGAAAAAGACCGCTCCTCGAACCGACACCGGGCGTTCAGCGGGATGGGAGCGACGGTCCGGTCGCGTTCACGTCCGAGACCGGCCCATGGTGGTGGTGATGGCCCCCCTCTTCGAGAAGTCCGCTTCCCCACGCGATCACGAGTCCGACCACGAGCATGCAGGTCATGGCGACCCGGTCGTGCTTGTGGAACTGCAACTCCGGCAGCACGTCGCTTGCGGCGATGCAGATGAAGGTTCCGGCGCTGAACGCGAGGGCGAGGGTGGTGAACGTCGCGGCATTCGAGGCGAGGTCGGCCCCGACCACGAAGAGCATCACACCGAGGGGGATCACCAGTGCGAACACCGCGTTGACCAGATGAACCGCGAGACGCGGCCGACCGGAACGTTGCATCAGGGCGACGATGGTGAACGCATCGAAGGGCTTGTGCAGCACGATCCCGAGGAAGACACCGAAGCCGGCGAGGCCCGAAGCGACGGAGGCGGGCGCGGGACCTTCGGCCACGCCTCCACCGGCGTCACTGGAGACGGCGGCACCGAGCGCGATTCCAGCCAGGAGCGTGTGCACGGTGAGGCCGACGAACGCGCCGACCCACCCGAGTCGATGTTCCGAACGGGGCGCGTCCTCGACGCACGCATCGGATGATCCGTGCTCGTGTCCGCAGGTGTGACCGTGTTCGTCCGGCGTCTCATGATGGTGGAAGCAGAAGAACCGCTCGAGCAGGAACATGGTGAGGAATCCCCCCACCGCCGCCAGCATCACCGTGTGCATCGACACGCCTTCTCCATGGGCGTGCACCACGGCTTCGGCCGCGTGCCCCAGCATGTGGAGCATTCCGACCCCCAGCATGACCCCCGAAACGAGGCAGAGGGCGAGCTGCATCCGACGATGCGTCAGGCGGAGGAAACTCGGTACGAGTCCTCCCGCGACCGAGACGAGCAGGATGACGAAGCAATAGAGGATCAGGGTGGCGGTGGCGGACATGATGCGGACTCCGGGTCGGAAGGATAGCGGGTGAGCGCCACCGATTCCCAGCGGGCCGACGACGCTGGCCGTCGCGGAATCCGTTCGATATACTTCTCGACCCGGCCGCAAGGTCGGTTCATGCGGGGCCGTAGCTCAATTGGGAGAGCGCCTCGGTCGCATCGAGGAGGTTGTCGGTTCGATCCCGATCGGCTCCATTGACCCCGCCCGCCCCCTTTCGCCCCTGCGGAAGGGGGCGATCGTTTTTGAGCCCTCGACCAACCGGCCTGGGATGCGGCTCGAACCGAACATGCGTTTCACGACGTTTTTCGAGGGTGTGGTGGTCTTTTTTCGAAAAAAGCCATCGAACATCGTCGATCCCGTCTGGTTTTCGCATGTGTTGAAGGACCCCGATCCGGAGAGAGAGGATCGGCCCGTGACCTCGGACGAGTAGAGAGGCGCTGGGACGAGAGAGAGACGTTTGGACGAAGGAGACGTTGGGGCGAAAGATCATGGAGTTCGGCACGAATTCCTCCACCCCTTCCGAGCCGACCGGTTTGGAAGGGGTTTTTCGTTCCAGTTCTCGCGTCGAGGTCGAATCGACTCTTCTGGTTCGGTCTAGCATGGCGACATGCGATCCTCCGACACCATCCGACGCCGAATCCTGCGGTCCCTCGCACCGGTGTTCGTCTGCCTGCTGACCGCTTCGATCCTCCTAGCCCTCGACGCCCCGGCGACGCCGGTCATCGAGCCCCCCACGGTTCGGGCGGAACCACCGAAGGTGCTGGTCTTCTCCAGGACCGCCGGATTCCGACACGGGTCGATCCCGGCCGGCATCAAGTCGATCACCGAGCTCGGCCGTGAGCACGGGTTTCGCGTCGAAGCGACCGAGGACCCGCGGGCCTTCGATCCCGAACGACTGAAGAACGTGGACTGCGTGGTCTTCCTGAACACCACCGGCGACGTCCTCGACGACGCCCGGCAGAAGCACTTCGAGAAGTTCATTCAAGGCGGCGGCGGATACGTCGGCGTTCACAGCGCCGCGGACACCGAATACGACTGGCCCTGGTACGGCCGATTGGTCGGTGCCTGGTTCAAGACCCACCCGTCCATCCAGCCCGCCCGCATCAACGTCGAGGACCGGACCTTCCCCGCCACCCGCATGCTCCCCGCGACCTGGGACCGGACCGACGAGTGGTACGTCTACCGGGAGAACCCGCGACCGAACGTCCGCGTCCTGATGAGTCTCGACGAGACTTCGTATCAGGGCGGCGGCATGAACGGGGACCATCCCATCAGCTGGTATCACGACTACGACGGCGGACGCGCGTTCTACACCGGCGGCGGACATACCGATGCGTCGTATTCCGAGCCGCTCTTCCGCGATCATCTCGCCGGTGCGATCAAGTGGGCTGCGGGCATGACGCCACACCCCCCGAAGAAGCCCGCGCCGCCATCCGACGCCCCGGCCGGTTCCAGCGAGGACCAGCGCCGATGAAGACCCGGACTCCACTGGACGTGAACCTCGGTGCCGCCATCGCGCTCGCCGCCTCGATGCTCCTCACCGGCTGCGGGCCGAGCTCCGCGAACGCGTCGGAGGCCAATCTTCCGGCGACCGGCCCGGACACCCGGACCACGGAGACGCACCCCGAGCACGGTGAACGTCACACCATGTGGGTGACCGCGACCGCCTACTGCTCGCGGCCTCAGGAGACCGACGGCGATCCCTTCATCGCCGCCTGGAACGAGCGGCTCGATCCGAAGGTGAAGTCCATCGCGGTGAGCCGCGACCTCCTCGAAGAGGGGCTGCATCATCGGTCCTCGGTCTGGATCGAGATCGACGGCAAGGAGACCGGGCCGTACCTCGTCCTCGACAAGATGAACAAGCGGTGGAAACACCGGATCGACGTCTACTTCGGGGTCGATCTCAAGGCGGCCCTGGAATTCGGGAAGAAGCGGGTGCGGATCTCCTGGAAGACGTCCGCCTCGAAGCCCGATGGCTGAGCCCCTCGCGATCTTCGCGATCGCCTCCACCATCGACAACTTCTCCACGATCGACGCCGCGCGGTCGACGTAGAATCCGGGTGTGACCACTTCCCCCCCTGCAGAACAGGCTCCCGTCGCCGAGGCCTACCGCGGCCCGCAGTGGGAGACGCCCGCGATGCGTCAGTTCACGCGGTTCAAGGCGGCCCATCCGGACTGCCTGCTGTTCTTCCGCATGGGCGATTTCTACGAACTCTTCGGGCCCGACGCGGAGACCGCCCACCGGGTGCTGGGCATCACCCTGACCGAGCGTTCCAAGGGAATGCCGATGGCGGGCGTGCCGCACCATGCCGCCGAAGGCTATCTCCGACGACTCGTGGAACAGGGATTCCGAGTCGCGGTGTGCGACCAGATCCAGGATCCCAAGGACGCGAAGGGCGTCGTCGATCGCGCCGTGACCCGGGTGCTCACGCCGGGAACGCTGGTCGACGAGACATTGCTCGAAGCCGGACGCGAGAACCTCGTGGCGTCGGTGGCGCCGGGCGCGGACGACCGGGTCGCGATCGCGGTCGCCGAACTCTCGACCGGGGCGTTCGTCGTCCAGGTGTGCGACCGCGTCGAACTGCCCGATGCGATCGCCCGCCACGCCCCGAGCGAACTCCTGCTCCCGGAACCGGGAGATCTTCCCGACGGGGTCGCGATCGACGACGCCCTCGCGGAGACGGTCGATGCGGCCCTCACCCATCGCCCGGGCTGGAACTTCTCGATCGACGAATGCGAACGCCTTCTTCGGGACCACTACGGCGTCGCGAGTCTGGAAGCGTTCGGACTCGCGCCGGGGGATCCCGCGACCGCCGCCGCGGGCGGTCTTCTCCGGTATCTCCTCGAGACTCAGGCCGCCCACGGCGACGCGAAGCCGCTGCCGCACCTGCGTCCCCCCCGCCATCGCCACGACGACCGTTGCATGCGACTCGACCTCTCGACGCTTCGCAGTCTCGAGATCGAACGGACCAGCCGGAGCGGCGACGTCGCCGGCTCGCTGCTTTCGGTGTTTCCGCACTGCCGGACCGCGATGGGCCGACGCGCGCTTCGACGCCGGCTCTGCTGGCCCCTGCTCGACGCGGAGGAGATCCGCAAACGGCACCGCGCGGTCGGCGGGCTCATCGAGGACCGTGACGCCGCGGACCAGGTCCGTGGGGCGATCACCGGGGTCAACGACGTCTCGCGGATCGCCGGACGGATCGCGGTCGGCCGCGCGACCCCACGCGACGCGGTCGCCCTCGGGCGCAGCGTCCTCGCCGCCGTTCCCCTGGTCGAGATGCTCGGCTGTCGCCCCGCGTTCGAGACCACCCATCAGCAGCTCGAGTCCGCGGTCGCCCGACTGATACCGCTCGCGGAACGGATCGGCCGGACCTGCATCGACGATGCCCCGACCCATCTGCGCGAGGGCGGCCTCGTGCGGGACGGCGTCGACGAGGAGCTCGACGAGGCCCGCTCACTGGAACGCGACGCCACCGAATGGCTCGCCGCCTACCAGGTCCGGATCGTCGAGGAGACCGGGATCGGGGCGCTCAAGGTCGGCTTCAACCGCGTGTTCGGCTACTACATCGAGGTGAGCCGGGCGAACGACGCGAAGGTTCCCGCGAACTTCGTCCGGAAGCAGACGCTCAAGAACGCGGAACGCTACATCACCGACGAACTGAAGACGTTCGAGGACAAGGTGCTCACCGCCGGCGCCCGGGCGATCGAACGGGAGAAGCGGATCTTCGCGTCGCTCTGCACCGCGATCGCGGACGCCCTCGAACCGATCGCGGCCTTCGGCGACGCCATCGCGGAGATCGACTGCACCGCCTGCCTCGCCGAGACCGCGCACCGACTGGACTGGGTCCGCCCGGAGATCGACGACACCCCGACCCTCGAACTCGTCGAGGCCCGTCACCCCGTGCTCGACGCCTCGATGCGCGATCGATTCGTCCCCAACGACTGCCGGCTGGGATGCGAGGACGTCGCCTCGACCCTCGCCCTCATCACCGGTCCCAACATGGCGGGCAAGAGCACCTACATCCGGCAGACCGCGCTGGTGGTGCTGCTCGCCCAGGCCGGCTCCTTCGTCCCCGCGACCCGCGCCCGCATCGGCGTGGTCGATCGGATCTTCACGCGGATCGGGGCGAGCGACGAACTCCACGCCGGTCGTTCGACCTTCATGGTGGAGATGACCGAGACCGCGAACATTCTTCACCACGCGACGGATCGCAGCCTCGTGGTGCTCGACGAGATCGGGCGAGGTACCAGCACCCTCGACGGACTCAGTCTGGCCTGGGCGATCACCGAGGATCTCGCGGCCCGGGGTTCGCGGACGCTCTTCGCGACCCACTACCACGAGCTCACCTCGATCCCGGACCGCCTTCCGTCGGTCACCAACCTCCACGTGTCGGTCCGCGAGTGGCAGGACCGGATCGTCTTCCTGCACCGGATCCAGCCGGGCCGCACCAACCGCAGTTACGGAATCCACGTCGCGGAGCTCGCGGGCCTTCCACCCGCCGCCGTCGATCGGGCCCGGGAGCTGCTCACGACGCTGGAGGTCCGCGAGGGCGACGCCGAAGCGATGGCGGCGAAGGTCCCCTCCGCGCCCGCGACGCCACCGTCGAACCAGATGTCGCTCTTCCGCGAGTTCCTGCCGCATCCGGCGGTGGAGACGCTGCGGACGATCGATCTCGACGACCTCACGCCACTCGCCGCCTTCGATCGCCTCCGCGAGCTGGTCGAGGCGGCAAAGCGGGATGCCGATGCCTGAATCGATTCCGGTCGCGCGGGATCGAGGACGCCTGACCGCGATGCTCGCGGCGTTCAGCCTGCCGCTCTCGCTCTTCGCGATCGGTGGTCTGCTGGGGCTCGCGGCCCTCGCGCTCGCCAGTCGCGACCTTCGCCGGAATCCGGGTGACCGTCGCGCCTTCGCCAGTGCGATCGTCGGCCTGATCTCGATGTTCCTCGGTGGCGTGGTCGCGACCTTCTTCCTGGCCCCACCGGGATCACCACCCCCGACCGCCGATCTCGTCGGAACGACCCAGACCGGGATGCTCCAGACGCTGGACGGCGCCGCGATCCCACTGGCCTCCAACGACGGACGGGTCACCCTCGTCGACGTCTGGGCGACCTGGTGTCCACCCTGCATCGCCTCGATCCCGACGCTGGAGGCGATCCATCGCGATCTGAGCGATCAGGTCCGCGTGGTGTCCTACGCCGCCGAACCACGGAACACCGTCGTCAAGTGGCTGGAGCGACGCCGGCGCGAGGCCACCGCGGGTCGGGTCGACCCCGCGGCGGTCCCGACGTATCCGATCGCGACCCGGGACGGTCCGCCACTCGCCCTCGCCGCCGCGACCCGGGCGTACCCGACCCTCTGGATCATCGATGCGGCGGGCGTGGTGCGATTCAAGCTCGAGGGGATGCACGATCTTCCCACGCTCCTCTCGCTTCTCCGCATGGCGGAGAAGCCCGCCCCGCCGTCGGCCTCGAACGTCGAATCCGAAACCCCCGCGACGACGGAGGCGACGCCGACCTCATGACCCATGATCTTCCGACCGAACTGCTCTCCACCACCCACGCGGCCGGCCTCGACTTCGTGGACTACGTCGCGACCGATCCGACGCGGGCTCCGGACTGGCTTGCCATTCACGAGCAGGTGACGCTGACCCCGAGCCAGCGCACGTTGATCGAGGGATTCGTTCGTCGGCTCAACGTCGTCGTGGTTAGCGGCACCTGGTGCGGGGACTGCGTCCAGCAGGGTCCGCTGCTGGCCCGGATCGCCGAAGCCTCGAACCGCATCGACCTGCGCTGGGTGGATCGCGACGAGCATCCTGCGCTCGCGTCGAGCCTTCGCATCAACGGCGGCGACCGGGTCCCGGTGGCGGTGTTCATGAACGAGTTCTTCGAACCGGTGTCGATTCTCGGCGACCGGACCCTGACCCGCTATCGCGCGATCGCCGCACGGAATCTGGGCCCCTCCTGTCCGCGTCCGGGGGCCCCGGTTCCCACGGAGGAACTGGCTGGTACGCTTCAGGAGTGGTTGGACGAGTTCGAACGCGTCCAGCTTCTCCTCCGACTGAGCCCCCGACTCCGGGCCCATCACGGGGATTGACGCGGCCGCCGGTCCGCCCCGACGAAAGTCGACCCTTGGAGCCATTACATGAGGCCCTCCCGAATCGACCGGATGACCAAGCGACTCACCTGCTGGCTTCTGTCGTCCGCGACGCTTCTCGCCGGCTGCGGCCCCGGTACCGCGCCCACGCCACCTCGACTCGTCGGGTCGGTGCAGACCGACGTTCTTCGATCGATCGACGACGCCCCCGTTCCGCTTCAAAGCGAGGATGGACGACCCACCCTGCTTCTGGTGTGGGCGACCCACGCCCCCGATTCGGTCGCCATGCTTTCCGAGCTCGCCGAGGTGGAACGCCGACGCCCGGACTCGGCCCGCGTCGTCGCGGCGGCGATCCAGCGGCGATCCGAGATCGTCGAGTGGCTCGCCCGACGCGACGACGTCGCCTCGTTCCCCATCGTGGCCGACGAGGGGTCGGACCGGACCGACCTCGTCGGCTGGGCGAAGGAACGACCGACGCTCTGGATCCTCGATCCCGATGGTCGGGTGCTCGGACGCCTCGAAGGGCTTCAAGATGCGAACGCGATCCTCGCCGAAGTCGATCGTCTGAGCGACGTGGCGCCGGACGAGATGGAAACGGCCTCGACCGACGGCCCGAGTCCGCTGGGCGGCTGCGTCGTCGAACGCCGCGACGGCGTGGTCCCCGAAGATCTTCGGCAACGCACCGGGGTCGTCCGAGACCGAGCCTTCCCCCCCTTCACCAAGCACCTCGTGGCCGGGGGAATGACGTTCGTCGCGACCGACGACGTCGACGACGAGTTCATGCTCGCGGTGGGCGAGACGCAGGCTTCGATCATGGCGGCCGACGCCGAGGGGATCGACGTCGAGCTGCAGGATGCGGTGCTTCGCGCGCTCTTCCGGGCGAAGACCACGATCCCCATGTGGCGTGGCGAGGAACCGGATTTTCCCGAGGATTCCGATTGGGAGGCGTTCGACCGGCTCGGCGATCGACGCTCGATCTGCGACGCGATCTTCCAACTCGATCCGGACGATCTCGACGGCCAGCCGATGGAGGTGATCGAGCATCTGCTGCACCACTTGAACATGGTCGGGCTCCACGACGTCTTCCCCGAGGACTGGGGCATTTCGCGGGCGTCGACCCTTCATGCGTCGATGCGGACCGCCCTCGACCGGTCGTGGTACGTCGTCGACTACCTCGACGAGTTCGACGACGAGGAGGAGGCCGATCGCGTGCTCCTGCAGGAATACGCCTACTGGGTGATCTCCTCGGAATGGGATCTGCAACGGGCCTTCGGTCCCGGGCACGACGAGTGGACGCTCGTGGATCCTGAAACGTTCCGGAACGCCCAACCGGAACTGCACGAGGCATACCTGCGGACGATCCCCAGGGTCCTGGTCGCCCCGAGCCCCGAGCGCCTCCGAGCCTTCAGGGAACGGGGTCGGTAGCGGCGTCCCGAGATTCGCCGATCCAGACTGGAACGTCACCGAGCAGACCTTCACCGGCGTCGCGCGGGATGCGTCCCCAGTACCTGGCCGTCCCCGCCAGTCCCTCTCGGGCCACGCGATCGATTCCGTTCCGTCCCATGATCCATGTCCCGCCGTCGTCGATGCGATCGGGACCGAGGATGTAGATCATCGGAACGCCGTCCCGCAGCACGTATCGAAGGGACTTGCCGTCGAAGGGATCCCGACCGACGAATCCCACCGCGTCGATCGACGTCGGCCACGCACCATGCGTGCGATGGAATCGTTCGAGTTCGATCACCGTGCGGACCAGATCCCGCTCGAGTCGCAGCGATCCGGTCACGCTCACGAGGTTGTCGGTCGCGGACAGGACCATCGACACCGGGAAGAGACGGATCTGTGAGAACCAGGATGCCTCGGCGTCGTCGAGGACCGGTCCGTCCACGCCCCAGGGCCTCGATGCATCGATCTCCCACGCCTCCGTGTGATTGCCCGCCTCGATCCGGTCGAGATTCCGATTCCAGATGTCCGTCGCCTCGCGGCGATCGATGGTGACGCCCGCCAGCAAGGGACCGAGGAGGAAGTCGGTCGCGTTGAAGGACTTCGCCGACGTTCCATCGCCGATGTCGAGGAGCAGGCCCGCCCTCGCCGCGTCGCTCGAGACGAACTTCAACCGCCCGTTGCCCTCGCCGTCGTCGGTGTAGAACCGCTGGGCGAGGTCGAGGAAGTAGTACCGTTCGGCCTCGGCCCGCAGCCCCAGCCGATCGTCGTCGAGTCCGGCGACGATCGTGCCGAGTCGGTCGAGCGCGGCGGCGTCGAGCGCCTCCGGTCGACGCGCGAGCACGTCGAGAATCGTCGCGAAGGCCAGCCGTTCGATCGACATGCCGACGAGCTGGCCGATCAGGATGGTCGGCGTCCGGACCTGGCGCCCGAGGCCGAACATCGCGTCGATGTCGGCGACGAGTCGCGCGTCGTCCCCCTGCGTCGCCGCCCGCCGGGCGTCGGCGGAGAGCACCCTCGCCGCGAGCCGGATGGTCCCGTAGTAGGGAAACTGCAGGTCGACGACGGATCCGTCGAGGATCGTGCGATCGGCGGCCGATGTCGACTCGGGTGGTGCGAGCCCGAGAAAAGCGCGGTCGATCTCGGTGCCGCCGCCACCGACGCCGATGGGATAACCCAGCATCGGCTTCGACGCGGCGCCTCGAAGGGCGTCGATCGCCGCCGTCGTGTTCGCGAAGAACGCGGACTGATCCGCTTCGGACGGCGCATCCTCGACCGCGGACCGATCATCGGACCCTGCGACCACCTCGATCCAGGGTGGCACCGTCCCGGCCGAGGAGACCTCGACCATGGTGGAGAGTCCCCGGTCGTCCCCCGTCGACGCGGGGTCGGCGAACGACCTCAGTTCGACGATCGCCGCGCGGATTTCCGGCCAGGCGCGATCCTCGGGCCTCGCGCCTTCGGATTGCTGCCGGATCCTGGCGACGTAGTCGACCTCGATCCGGACCGGCTGGTTCCAGTGCCGGACCGCGAACATCAGGTAGATCGCCACGAATCCCGCGAAGAACAGACTTGCGACGAGCGCCGTCCGACGCACGGCCCGTTCGAACCAGGATCGCTTCCGCTTCATCCCCCGCCGGATGAGGGTGGCCGCGACCCGCGGATCGCCGAAATCCGCGGCGAGTTCATCCGCCGACGCGCCGGCCGCGATCCCGTCTTCGAAGTGTTCGACGAGTTCCCTGGCGACGTCCATCTTCTCGAGTCGTCGGAGCCGGGTCCGACGCACGACGACGGCGACCAGCCGCCGAAGCGTTTCCGGAAGCGTTGAAGACGCCAGCAGCTGCTGGAGGTCGAGGCGCCCCGTCACCCGCCCACGCGCGAGATCGCGCATCGGCGTCGTTCGCAACGATCGCAGGTTCGAAGTTCCGGTCCCGGGTTCATCCGATGTTCCGTGCTCGTCTTGCATGTCGTGATCCCCCATGAGTCGTCGTCGATCAGGCGAACGCGCCGGTGAGCGTCTCCATCCCCCGAATGACGCCGAGCGACTGCATCGCGTCGTTCACCGCCTGCCACTGTTCGACTTCCGCCTTCAGTCGAAGCTCGCCGGCACCGGTGAGTCCGTAGTACTTGCGTTCCCGGCCGTTCTCCGCACGCCGTCGCTCGCTCTGCACGAGTCCCTTGGCTTCGAGGTTGTAGAGAAGCGGATAGACCGTCGACTGGCCCATCGCGAGGACCCCCTCGGTCTTCGAGGCCAGCGTCTCGACCAGTTCGTATCCGTACATCTCTCGGTGGGAGAGCAGCTTCAGGATCGCCACCGGACCGGCGCCTCGCATCAGTTCTCGTTCGATTCGCATGACATGACTCCAGGGTCGGTTTCCTTGATCGAGCCCAATACTATGCGTGGCATGGTATGCGAGTTAAGGTGACTAGGCGAAAACGGATGATTCCGAATTCGCGGTCCCCCGGGCTACACTCGCTTCATGTCACGCTCGGCGGTACTTCTCCTCCTGATATCCCTGTTCTCGGCCGACTGGCTCACCCCCCGGGCGGCCGGAAGCCCGTTCGGCCCCCCGGCCTCCGAACAGGCTCCGATCGTGACGACCGACCCGGAACCGGTTCGCCCGTACCTGAAGGCCGCCGCCGGCGAGCGGACGGCGATCGAAGGGCTGCTGGGAAGCCTCGCCTGGCCTCGCAGGGTCATCTCCATCCTTCGTCTGCAGCGTTTCGACTGCCCGGAATCCGCCGCGATGGTGGCCGATGCCCTCCACGATCCGCGGGTGGCCGTCCGGTGCTTCGCGGTGCTCGTGCTCGCCCATCGGAACGTCCCGCAGTCGGCGGACTGGTTCGAGCGGGAGTCGGACCCCGAGGTCATTCGCACGGCGCTCCGCGCCGGCTACCGGATCGACCCCGAACGGCTCGCCCGCGGAGTGACGGCGCTCTCCCGAAGTTCGCGACTCGAAGACAAGATGCTCGCCGCGGAACTCGGTCTCCTGGCCGACGACGACGAACTCGAGGAACTCGCCACCGAGCTCGTTCGAACCATCATCCTGCGGATGGGCAAGGAGGAGAGCGGCGCCCTCAGCCCGCGACTGGCCCGGATCACCGGCGGAGACGATCTTCGGCGGGATTATCGCTGGCGACTCTGGTACCAGAAGAACCGCGGCCTTCGATCACTGGACGGCGCCAGACTCCTGCCGCCTCGCGCCGATGAAACGGTCGCGGCGTCTCGACCGACACCCTCGCATCCCGACGACCTCAGTGAGATCGCCCGACTTCCGCTGGAGAAATTCACCGATCTCAGCGATCACCTCGAGGCCCTCGCCCTGGAGCCCATCGATCTCGCCATCGTGATGGACTGCACGGCGAGCATGTCCGGCGAGATCGCGGACGCGCAGGGCGGCATCGACGACCTCATGCGGTTCGTCGGCGACGTCTCGGCCGGGGTCCGGGTCGGCATCGCGGGCTATCGCGATCGCCGGGAGAAGTTCGAGAAGATCGGCTGGGACCTCACCCCCTCGATCGATGCCGCCCGGAGAAATCTCTGGCGACTGAGCGCCGAAGGCGGCGGTGACCGACCGGAACTCGTCAACGAGGGACTCGGCCTCGCCTACGGGTCCTTCTCCTGGAACCCCCACCATCGAGGGGTGCTCGTCCTCGTGGGTGATGCGCCGCCGCATCCCGGACGCGGCGAGGCCTGCGTGAAGATGGCGACCGCGGCGAGGGTTCGCGGCGTGACGACGCACGTCGTCGGATGCGATCCCACGATCGAGGACGACGACGAGCCCGGCGCGGACGACGAAGAGAACCTCGACACGCCGGCGGCCGACGGCCCGAACGGAATCAAGGGCGTGTCCCGTCGCCGTTGGGGACGAAATCGCGATGCGATCGAGTTCTTTCCCGAAATCGCGGCGGCCGGTGGTGGCCGGGTCGTGAATCTGGCCCGGGACGAACGCCTGGTCCCCGAGATCGCCGGGCTGATCGTCGGCGTCGACTTCGAGAAGCCGATGATCGAGTTCTTCGAGGTCTACATGGAACTCTGCCGCTGAACAGCAGCGCCCGGAAGGGCGTGCGTCAGGCGTTCGCGGGACGGCCCGGCCACTTCTCACGCTCGCCCTCGACTTCGATCAACATCTTCCAGGATCGCTCGAGGATCTCCCGCACGTTCTCACCGGTCGCGCCACTGCTCACCACCACCTCGGTGGGGTCGAGGCCGATCGCGTGGGCGACCCGCCGGATCGTGGCGTCGCGCTCCGTGGAGTCGACCAGGTCGATCTTGTTGAACACCACCAGCTCCGGCTTCTCGGCCAACACCGGGCTGAACGCATGCAGTTCGCGTCGGATGACTTCGTGGTTCACGATCGGATCGCTCTCGTCGAACGGCACCAGGTCGATCACATGAACGATGACCTTCGTGCGTTCGACGTGCCGGAGGAAGTCGTGCCCCAGCCCCGCACCGTCCGCGGCCCCCTCGATGAGCCCCGGAATGTCGGCGATCACCAGTCGACGATCACCGGGAAGTTCCGCGATCCCCGGCTGCGGCGAGAGGGTGGTGAACGGATAGTTCGCGATCTTCGGCCGAGCCTTGCTGACCGCACTGAGCAGCGTCGACTTGCCGGCATTGGGAAGCCCGACCAGCCCCACGTCCGCGATGAGCTTCAGTTCCAGCAGGAGCGTGAGTTCGATCTCCGGCTCGCCGGGCGTCGCCTCGCGCGGGGTCTGATTGGTCGCGCTCTTGAAGTGCTCGTTCCCGAAACCGCCCCGGCCGCCCTTCGCCACCACGACCTCCTGGCCGGGGTGATCGAGATCCGCGACGACCTCGCCCGTCTCCTCGTCCCGAACGATGGTTCCCACCGGAACCTTGACGATCTTCGCGGCACCGTCCGCGCCGTGCCGACTGGTCGATGCGCCCTGCACGCCTTTCTCGGCGCGGAAGTGTGGCGCGTACCGAAACGGAAGCAGCGTGTCGAGATGCGGATCCGCGACCAGGACGACATCCCCGCCCCTGCCGCCGTTGCCACCGTCGGGGCCGCCCTTGGGGACGAACTTCTCCCGATGCAGACTCACGCACCCGTCTCCACCCTTGCCACTTCGAACGAAGATCTTCGCTTCATCGATCATGTGCATGGTGAATGACCTCCGTGAGACGGACCGAGGGTGGGAATGAACACGCCCCGAGCGACGATGGCTCGGGGCGTGAAATCGTTGGCGATGTCGGCCGAGTGTCCGACCAACTCAGTTCGAGGTGGCGACCGCTCGATCGATGACGTCGTACCGCGGCACCGAAGCGTCGGCGGGAACGATGTCGATGAACCGGCCACGGAACCGCACGGTGCCGTCGACGCGGGCCATCAGGGTGTCGTCCTTGCATCGCTGGACGAGATACCCCGGCTTGAATCGGGTTCCGCACTGGCGGACGATGATCGAGCCCGCCTTGGCGACCTGACCACCGTAGAGCTTGATGCCCCGGAACTGGGGATTCGAGTCACGGCCGTTCTTGGACGAGCCCTGTCCCTTCTTATGTGCCACGGTCAGCTCCGTTCGATCTTCTTCACGGGTGGAGTTCCGGTTCGAATCCGGTCACCCGTTCGTTGTGTCTCTGGCTGGACGCGCCTCGCGTCCGGCCGAATGGAAAAGCATAGCGAAAAGGTGGCCTCCCGCCAATCCCCGCGGGGATGATTCAGCGGTAGATCCAGCAGCCGGCGGACTTGCCCCCGGCCTGGAACTCGTACTCGCAGGCCGGTCCACGGCGATTCTTCCGAGAATCGAGCGGAAGCGGCTGGGAACCCCGCTTCTCCGGATCTCCGGGGACGGTGTATTCACGGCGGAGGGTCCGATACAGCGAGACCGGATCCCCCGATCCGGGATGCTGGACGACCTTGCGATCGCTCGAGAGCCCCTGGAAGAAGAGCGTCAGCTCGGTGATGTCGAGATTCTCTGCGGGCCACACCGCGATACCGGTGCGAGCGTTCTCCTTGCCGACCCGCAGATCACCGATGATCCGGTTCTGGTCTTCGAGCAGCGGGTTTCCGAGGAGCTTTCGAAGCTGCCCGACGGTTCGGCTCGGAACGCCGCGGCCGGATCGCAGGATCTTGCCGCTGTCCATGAAGAGTTCGATCCTCGGTGCGAACACGAGGTCCCGCTCGGTGAGATTGGTGACGGTGTAGGTGAAGTACCAGTACCGCCGGCCATCGACCGGGTCGACGTAGAGCCGGAGATCACCGGGCGCGATGCCCAGTTCCCAATCCTGACTCGACACCGAGGCGACCGGCGCCGCGGCGGTCGCGGTGGTCGCGGTGGACCAGCTCATCGCGGTCGCCAGCGCCGAGAAGGCCGCCAGAAGGACGAAGATTCGGCTGGAGAAGTTCCGCGATACCGCGGTCTGACGCATCTGAACCATGGAAAGTGCTCCTCGAGGACGATTCGAAAGTGTATCAGGAACGGTTCCCGACGGATCCCCTCATCCGCCCATCCTGCGTGGGACTGGTAGGTTTTCCGCAGAATGACAGATCCTCACCCAGCCCACGAAGTCGTTCCCCGCAAACCGGAGCGCGTCCGCGAAGACGAAATCGAGGCCGCCATCCGGGTCCTCGTACGCGGCGATCGTGCCGCCGCCAAGCGGTTTCTCGACTACGCCCGGGCGTCCCGCCTGGACCTCGACCAGACCTGGGTGATCCGGAATCGGAACGGCGACATCGAGTTCACCGCCCTCGCCGCCCCCGCAGCGGGCCGGACGGCGATGATCTTCGGAACCCGACCGGAATCGAAGGCCGATGTCGGTGTCGCCGGTGATCTCCTCGCCGCCGTGGCGATCGGATGCCGGGAACGCGGCATCGACCTCGCACAGGCGTTGATCGATCCGAGCGACGAGCTCGAGGAAGCGATGTTCATCGCCGGAGGCTTCCGACGTCTCGCCCAGCTCGACTACCTCGAACGGCCCGTCCCCCGCTTCGGCACCATTCCCTCCCCGGAACTCCCTGCCGACGTCGGAATCGCCCCCTGGGACGGCGACAAGCCGGAACTCGTCGAACTTCTCGAGCGGACCTACGTGGACACGCTCGACTGTCCCGGGCTCGCGGGGCTTCGCGATACGACCGACATTCTGGCCGGCCACCTCGCATCCGGAACCCGGGAGCCGAACTGGTGGCATGTCCTTCGAATCGACGGCGTTCCGTCCGGCGTCCTCCTCTTCAACCGTGGTTCCGACCGCCAGTCGATCGAACTCGTCTACCTCGGCCTCGCGCCGGCGGCGCGGGGGCGAGGACTTGGCAGAACCCTCTTGACATTCGGGCTCGCCGCACTCGACGGTGACTCGGCACGCGCCGTCGTACTCGCCGTCGACCGTGCAAACCAGCCTGCAGTAAGGCTCTATCGCCGCGCAGGCTTCCGACATTCGGTTCGCCGAACCGCGATGGTTCGCCCGCTCCGCGCGTGATGAAACCGACCCGCTCGTGTTTTCCACAAGACGGGAACCATCGCGCCTGCGAACGGTGGATTACTTTTTTCGCGTGACCGAGAAGCGTGGTGGAACAAGGGATCCCACCGAACGGGAGGCGTCGAGATCGAATTCACGCTCGGCGACCCAGGCCCGTCCGGTTACCTTTCGAAAGTCGTCCATGGATGGGCGATCCGCTCCTTCGTCGCAGAATGCCGCTGCGGGTGAAATCCGGAATCGAGGACTTTTTCGATTCGGATTCCGACCCGGACCGGCCGCCGTTTCCGCGACGAGCGAGTTCGCTCCCCGGATTTCTCCCGGGGGGTCGCGAGTGAGGATCCCGTCGCCTCGAACGAGGTGACGTGGTTCGATCCGCGGGAAGGGACTCCAACTCAAACCGACGTCCGCCTTGAATCCGGCATCAGCCGGAGCGCGATCGTCGTGCCCCCTTCCCGGGGGTGGTTCGAGATCCGGCGAGCGACGCCGGGCGGATGACCCCCGATCGGAGCCTCACAGCGATGAACGAATCGATGAACGACCTTCAGACCACGACCGACACCGATCGCACCGCCGGCGACTGCACGTCGCGCATCGGGCGTGAAGTGGCCCGCCGCGTCGGCCCCCGCCGGTGGGACATGTGGTTCGATCGTTCGACCGCCTTCGTGGTCGAAAACGGCCGGCTCAAGGTCGAAGCCGACAGCCGGTTCGTCGCGGACTGGATCGAACGCCACTTCCGCGAGGCGATCCAGCTCGCCGCCCGCGCCGAACTGGGCGAAGACGCGGAGGTCCAGCTCGATGTCCGGTCCCGACCGGGCACCGAGCAGCCCAAGAGCGATCCCTCGACGCCTCCCCCGCCGCCGGACCGGACCAAGGCCCGCGGGCGTCGCACGCGATCCACGGGTCGTGGACGCCGCGAAGCCGGACCGAGCCTCGACGGCTTCGAGATCGGCGATTCGAACCGGCTCGCCTACGACGCCGCCTGCCGACTCGGTGACGATCTCGAAGGATCGACCAGCGTCCTCTTCGTCCACGGCGACTGCGGAATCGGAAAGACCCACCTGCTCCGCGGCATCTGCGAGAAGCGGAAGCGTCACGACCGACGCGCGAAGGTCCGCTACCTCACCGGCGAGCAGTTCACCAACGAGTACATCCACGCGGTGCGGAACAGCGAGCTCGACAGTTTCAGGAAGACGCTCCGCCGACTCGATCTCCTCGCGATCGACGACGTCCACTTCCTCTCGAACAAGAACGCGACCCAGAGCGAGTTCCTGCACACCATCGACGCGATCGTGATGTCCGGTGGCGCCGTGGCGGTGGTGTCCGACGATCATCCCCGCACCATCAATCGATTCAGCGGCCCGCTGGTCAGTCGCTTCCTCTCCGGCATGGTCGTCCAGGTCGACCGACCCGATCGGGAACTCCGGGTCCGGCTCGCCCGACGCCTCGCGATGGAGCGTGGAATCCGACTCGGCGACGGCGCGACCGAGACCCTCGCGTCCCGATGCGTCGGCTCGGTGCGGGAGCTCATCGGCGGCCTCACCCGGGTCGATGCCCTCGCCCGTCTCGACGCCGGCGTCGGCGATCAGGTCGAGATCGGATCGATCACCATCCAGCGGGCCCTCGGCGACGAGTCGACGTCGACCGGCGGGAAGCCGATCCGATTGTCACGAATCATCGAGGTGGTCTGCGACGAAGTCGGCGTCGATCGGGACGAACTGCTCTCGAGCGGACGGCACCGACGCGTGGTCCTCGCCCGGGGCCTCTGCGCCTATCTCGCCCGTGAACTGACCAACGCGTGCTTCCCCGAGATCGCCGCGGCCCTCGGCCGCACCACGCACTCGACGGTCCACACCGCCGACCGTCGAATCCGTCGCCAACTCGAGTCCGACGAGTCGGTGCCCGGGCCGGCGGAACAGTCGGTGCGTCTTCGGGATCTGGTCGACGAGGTCCGACAGGCACTGCGTCGCGCCTGAGTCGGGCGAGGACGCCGCATCCTGCGGCATGGGTACACTTCCACGATGATCCGCCCCCCTCGAACCATCGTCGGTGCATCGACCGTCGCAGCCCTGGTCACCGCCCTCGTCCTGCCCGCCTCCGGATTCGCGCAGTCGGAACGATACGGACCCGTCGATTCGAGCGATGCGAGCATTTCGGTGCTGCGACGCAGCATCGGCGGCGAGGGAAATCCCACGAACCTCGCGGCCTTCGCGGATCGAAACCTCGAGGGAGCCGACGCCATCTTCCACGCGGCCGTGGCGGGACGTTCCACGGAGATGCGGGTCCGGGCGGTGATGGAGCTCGCACAGCGCGGCGAATCCCTCGAACTTCTGATCTCCCGCCTCGACTCGGCGGACGAGCGTGGTGCCGCGGTGATCGGGGCGCTCGGCGAGGGAATGATCGACCGATCGACCGCGATCTCCCTGCTGCCGAGCCTCGCGGCCCACGACATCGCCCTGGTCGCGACGCTCGCGATCGCGGACCGCGCCGAGGACTCGCCCCGGCTCGAGCGGATCGCCGCCGACGAGGACGCGACCTGGCTGACCCGCGGCCTCGCCGCCGCGGTGCTCGAACAGCGTTCGATCCCCGCGATGGCCGCCTGGCAGTCGGGCCTGCAGACCCAGCCGTCCGCGGATCGAGACCGGACCACGTTCGAACTCGTCGCGTTCCTCGAGATCCTCGGGCTCGCCGAGGCGGCCCTCGTGATCCTCCCCGACGTCGCGGATCGACCGGCCAACGACGCGCTGCGAGCCGCCGTCGTCGAGACCCTTCTGGAACTGGCTCCGGAGGCGGGTGTCGAGGCCTGGCTGGACCTGCTGACGGACTGCGACGACGACCTCCGGACACCCCCGATCGGGATGCTGCTGGTCGACGGCGGACGTGCGGCCCCGCCCGAAGCCCGGGATCGGTTTCCGACCACGGATCGAATGTCCGGCGCCATCACCGAACTGATCATGGCAACGCCCGAACGTCGGCCCGAAGTCGCGATCGCCGCGATCGAGCTGGGCCATCGACCGACCATGGCCTGGGCGATCACGAACGAGAAGACGCTCCTCGACCAGCAGGTGCTCGAGGCGCTGCTCGATCGATCGCTTCGCTCGACCCGTCCCGGTCTCGAGGAACTCGCACTCCTCGCGGCACGCGCCCTCGCCGCCATCGATCCGACCGCGATCGGAACCCGACTCCAGGCCCGAACCGAAACCAAGGGCGACAAGATGGGGTTGGAGATTCTCTTCCGGGGATTGCTCGCCGCCCCCGGCCCGGACTCCATCGCCGAAGCACGCCCCTACCTCGAGTCCGCCGATCGAGTGACCCGGTCGCTCGCCCTCCTCGTGCTCGCCCGCGGAGGCGGCCTCGACGAGCCCCAGCGACGACGCCTCGGCCGGGCCGCCGCGGGCGGCGGTGGCCTTCCCCCCGACCTCCGACCCCTCGCAGCGTGGCTCTATCTCGAAGCCAATGGCGATCTTGAGACGTCGATTCCGCGAATCGTCGAGCCCTGAGCCTCCGATCGACCGATCAACGAGGAAGATCCCATGAATTTCATCCCGCTCAATCGTCCCGATATCCGGTCCCATGACTTCGCCGCCCTCGAAGGAGCGCTGCAGGCGCTCGCCGAAGACGACGTCTCACCGATCCGGCAGCTCGAATCGGCCGCGGCGAAGCTGACCGACCGCCCCTACGCGGTGGCGGCGACCACCGCCGGCGTGGCCCTCGAGGCCGCCATGCTCTCGGTCGGACTCCGCATGGGCGACGAAGTCATCTGCCCCGCCTTCGCGCCGGCCCGGCTCGTCGCCGCGATCGTCCGATCCGGGGGAATCCCTCGGTTCGTGGATGTCGACCCCCTGACCGGCGGCATGCCCTCGGACGCCGTCGAGGCCGCGATCTCCGATCGGACCCGGGCCATCTCCTCGATCGCCCCGTGGACCACACCTTCGGTGCTCGAAGACCTCGCCGCGCTGAGTCGGAAGTACGAGATCCCCCTCATCGAGGATGCGATCGAGAGCCTGGGGACGACCATGGCCTCGGATGCGGCCGGGCGATTCGGCGTCCTGTCGGTGCTCGGCCTCGGGCGCGAAAGTTCGGCGATGGCGGCCGGAGGCGGATTGATCGTCACCCACGACGAACGAGTCGCGGCGACCTGTCGGGAGATCCTGACCGAGGGACGGGCCGCATCCTGCGATCCCGATGACGTCGACGAGGATCACGAAGCCGGGGACCACGTCCGCGCCGGACTCGACGGCCGGCTCGACGTGCTTCGCGCCTCGATCGGCATCGGCGCCCTCGAACGACTCTCCGAAACGCTCGCGGCCCGCCGCGAGGTCGCCGCCCGCTATATCGCCCGGCTCGGTGGCGAGGCGGATCTCCTGATCTCACCGCCACCTTCGAGCGTCCAGCCCAGCTGGACCGCGTTCCCGGTCCGGCTCGACGAGCGGTTCCTGATCGAGGACCGCGATGCGATCATCAAGGGCATGCGTCGCCACGACATCGGCGTCTCCGCCGCATGGTCCTTCGGACCCGGCCTGCCGGTCGCACGACACGGCGGCACGCCGGAGGATCGATGGCCGATCGCCGCCCGGATCGCGGGACGAACCATGCTGCTGCCGTGTCACGCGTTCGTCACCGCCGCCGACGTCGACATCATCTGCCAGACGCTCCTGCTCATCATGAAGCAGACGGTGTTCGGTCGCGGCGGGCAGTGATTTCATGACCGAGGTGACCGTCGTCGCGGCCCCCACCTCGAATGACGTCAGCCATCGCTCCGACGGAAGATCGACTTCATCCTGCGAATCGAACGCCTGCATGCCCCGTAGACCCGGGGGTATCGCAACTCGATGACGCACCCGAGCAGCCAGGACAGCCTCCATTCGGGCAACGGGTCTCGCTTGAACACGAGGACCGGTGATTCCTCGATCAAACAGGTCTTGCGGACGCTTGATCCCAGGAACTCGTCGGCGAGCAAGGCCGCCTGACAGGCCTCGGCCTCCTCGGACCGACACCAGTACGTCTTGTTGAACCCGATCGCGAAGATCCGGAGCCCCGACTCGGAAAGCGCCGAACTTCCGAAGACCGCCATGCTCACTTCCGGCCACTCTGCTCGAAAGACGTCGTCGACCGCGAGCACGCCGTCGGGTTCGAGTACATCGATCGCGAGCTGGAGATCGTTGGCGACGGCCTCGAAATGACGCCCGCCGTCGATGTGGAAGAGTCGAGCCCGGCCGACACCGGCGACGATGTCGCCGGGCGTCACCTCGAAGGACGAGCGAGCGTCGATGACCACGCGATCCTCGGAGATTCCGAAC
The DNA here is from genome assembly GCA_029248335.1 of Phycisphaerales bacterium. GTDB lineage: Bacteria > Planctomycetota > Phycisphaerae > Phycisphaerales > SM1A02 > UBA12014. The sequence goes on along the minus strand of JAQWJM010000177.1, from coordinate 6,740 downwards.
TCGGCGAGATTCGACTTCAATCGTTCGAGATCACCTCGACCCGAGTCATCGAAATTCTCCTTCTGGCGACCGAAGAGATCGATGACGTAGGCGTTGGCGGCATCGCCACTCGCGGTGAGCATCGACACCAGCGACTTCCCGTGGTGGGTGCCGATCTCGACGATCGCCCCCGACGTCGATGCGTCTTCCTGCATGCGAAGGATCGTGCCGAGGACCTGGTGGTCGACCTTCGACAGTCAACCGGGAATCTTCGCGATTCGTTCGTGGAAGCCCATGTCGTCGGCGTGTCGACGCGAAGCGTGACTTCGCGAGGCTCGCTCACTCCCATTCGATGGTGGCGGGCGGCTTCGAGCTGATGTCGTAGACCACCCGGTTGACCCCGGTCACCTCGTTGATGATGCGGTTCGAGATCGAGGCGAGGACGCCGTACGGCAGTCTCGCCCAGTCGGCGGTCATGAAGTCCTGGGTCTCGACGGCGCGAACCGCGACGACGTTGTCGTAGGTCCGACCGTCCCCCATCACCCCGACCGACCGAACGGGGAGCAGCACCGTGAAGACCTGATTCGTCGATCGGTACAGTTCGTTCGCGACGATCTCCTCGAGCAGGATCTCGTCGCACTCCCGAAGCAGATCGAGCTTCTCCAGCGTGATGTCACCAAGGACCCGGACCGCAAGTCCGGGGCCGGGAAACGGATGCCGCCAGACGATCGCGGGCGGCAGGCCGAGCACCTCGCCGAGCGTGCGGACCTCGTCCTTGAAGAGATCCCGGAGCGGCTCGACGAGTTCGAAGCCGAGTTCCTCGGGAAGTCCGCCGACGTTGTGGTGGAGCTTGATGTTCGCCGCCGTTCCCGCGAGCGAATGGCCGCTCTCGATCACGTCGGGATACAGCGTGCCCTGCGCGAGGAACCGGACGCCGCCGTACTTCGAGGACTCCGACTCGACCTGCCGTGCGGCTTCCTGGAAGACCGTGATGAATCGATGGCCGATCAGTCGCCGCTTCTCCTGCGGATCGTCGATCCCCTTGAGATCATCGAGAAACTCGTCGGCCGCGTCGACGACGCGGAGATCGATGTCGAAGTGATCGCGGAACGTCGTCTCGACGAGTTCGCGTTCGTTCTTTCGAAGCAGGCCGTTGTCGACGAAGATGCAGGTGAGCCGGTCCCCGATCGCCCGCTGGAGCAGGGCCGCGACCACCGAACTGTCGACGCCTCCCGAGAGTCCGCAGATCACCCGATCGTCGCCGACCCGGAGCCGGACCCGCTCGCATTCTGCGTCGAGATACTCGTTCATCCGCCAGGTGCCGCTGCATCCACAGATCCCGTAGAGGAAGTTCCGAAGGATGTCGACGCCGTGCGGCGTGTGGGTGACCTCGGGGTGGAACTGGACCCCCCAGAAAGGACGTTCGCGATGACGGACCGCGGCGAACGGGCAGGTGGAGGTCGACGCCACGGCCTCGAAGGCGTCGGAAAGTCCCGTCACCTGATCGCCATGACTCATCCACACCGAGGTTCGTGCGGGAATGCCCGTGAGCAATCCTTGATCGTTGCCGATCTCGAGCTGCGCGCGGCCGTACTCGCGGCTCGGAGCGCTCGTGACCGTGCCACCGAGCATCTCGCACCCGAGCTGCATGCCGTAGCAGATGCCCAGAACCGGAACCCCGAGATCGAGGATGCCCGGATCGCAGGCCGGTGCCCCGGACTCATGGACGCTCGAGGGTCCTCCGGACAGGATCACACCCTTCGGATTCAGGGCGCGGATGGTCTCGAGATCGGTGTCCGGCGCCACGAGAAGACTGAACGCACCGAGTTCCCGAACCCTCCGGGCGATGAGCTGGGTGTACTGGCTCCCGAAGTCGAGAATCGGGATGGTCTCTGCGGCAGGGATGTCGCCGGTGGTCGCGGTGGTCATGGTGGATCCGAAGACGAGACTGCGGAATCCCGGACGGATTCCGCGTGATTGAAAGAGAAAATGCTACCGCGCCACCCCCCGGTCCGGTGGGGATCGACCCTCCGCCCCCACCCGCGATCGTGGAAGGGTGCCCGTGACCTCCACTTCCGGTGTTATTCTGCTCCCATGCCACCGTGGGGTCGTCAACTTCGGTCCGCCGGCGGGGTTCTGGGAACCCTCCTCGCCATCGGCTGCGCCCCGCCCATCCCCGATGGTGGATTCGATGCACCGGATCCGTCCTCCCGCATCTACGCCGCGGTCGAGGTCGCCCAGCGGTGGAACTCGACCGAACCCCCCGAAGCCCGGGTCCGACCGCCGAAAGCGACGCTGCAGCACCTGGTGGTGATGCTGAAATCGAGCGATCCCGCCGCGCGGCTGATCGCCGGCGACACGCTCAAGCTCGTGACCGAACGGGATTTCGGTTTCGACGCCTCCGCCTCCCCACCGGTCCGGTTCCAGGCCATGGAGCGATGGCGAACCTGGGTGGACACCCTGCCGGATGAGACTGCGGACACGACGAATACGGCGAGCACGGAGGCCGCGGGCGCTCGCGGAACCTCCTCTTGAGCGATGCCACCCCGTTGATTCGAGTGGAACTGCTGAGCCAGCCGGAGCTGTTGGCACCGGTTCGAGCGATGCTGACCTCCCTGTCGGAACGCCTCGGCTTCGACGACGTGGAGACCGGCCATCTCGCGCTCGCGGTGGACGAGGCCCTCGCGAACGTGATCCGACACGGGTACGAGGGTGCGACGGACGGCCACATCTGGCTGACCGTCCGCGTGAAGGAGCAACCGCCCCGACGTCTTCACATCGAGATCGAGGATCTGGGAAGACAGGTCGATCCCGACCAGATCAATCCCCGTGATCTCGACGACGTCCGCCCGGGTGGACTCGGCGTGCACCTGATGCGAGAAGTGACCGACACCTGCGAGTTCCAACGTCGGACGCCGACGGGAATGCGACTGGTGCTGGAAAAAACGATCCCCACCGCCCGGTCGTCCGGACGGCATGACCAGAACGCCGGTACGCCGGAGAATGGAAGTCCATGACGAGCGGACAAGAAATGAACGTTGAAGTCGCGAAGCACGACGAGACCGTGGTCGCGAGCCCGGTCGGCGAGATCGATCTCGCCAGGAGCCCTTCGCTCCGGAGCCGTCTCGCCGAAGTCCTCAAGGAGAAGCCTTCGCGGCTGATCATCGATCTCGCCCAGGTCCCGTACATGGACAGTTCCGGCGTCGCGACGCTCGTCGAGGCGTTGCAGCAGAGCCGGTCGAAGAACTGCACGCTGATACTCGCGGGCATGCAGGATCGGGTCCGATCCGTCTTCGAGATCGCACGACTCGACACGGTGTTCACCATCGTCGCGGATACCGACAGCGCGATGCAGGAAGGCTCATGACCACCACCGCCCCTCGACGCAGTCTCCTCGTTCGTCCGATCGAGGGCCTCGGATCACTGGTCCTGGGCGTCCTCGAATTCGTCGGCGCGCTGTACTGGCTGCTCCACGAGCTGCTCGGTTGGACCTGGCGGTCCGTCGCGAAGCACGAGGTTCGATTCGGACGAGCTGCGTTCATCTCCCAGATGGTCCGGGTCGGCGTCCGCTCGATCAGCATCGTGATTCTCGTCTCGGGAAGCATCGGCTTCATCCTCGCGCTCCAGACCGCCCCCAGCCTCGCCCAGTTCGGACAGGTGGACAAGGTCGCCAATCTGGTCGGCGTCGCGGTGTTCCGCGAACTGGGCCCGCTGATCGCCGCGATCGTGCTCACCGGATTCGCCGGCGCGTCGATCGCCGCCGAGATCGGGACGATGGTGGTCGGCGAGGAGATCGAGGCCCTCGAGTCGATGGGCCTCAATCCGGTTCGCTTCCTGGTGGTGCCTCGCGTGATCGCCAGCGCGATCAGCCTCGTCCTGCTCTCCGTGATCGCGGATCTTTCGGCGGTCTTCTCGGGCGGTCTGATCGGAATCCTGCAACTCGGGATTCCGTACGAGGTCTACAAGGACAACACCATCCAACAGCTCACCAGCGCGGACTTCCTGACCGGGCTGTTCAAGGCCGGCGTGTTTGGAACGATCCTGGGACTCATCGCCTGCCGGAACGGACTCGCCGTCTCGGGCGGCGCCGCGGGCGTCGGCAAGGCGACGACCGACACCGTCGTCCAGACGGTGGTGACGGTGATCTTCGCCGACCTGTTCTTCACGGCCCTGTTCTTCAACCTCGGTCTCGGCTGAATCCCGTTCCCACGGGATGCACGTATCCGGGCGTTTCGAATCGGCTCGAGTCCGTTCGAATCAGTTCCTGTCAGTTCGCATCAGCGACGTCCTCGCGTCAGGCTCCGAGCGCCAGTCGCTCGGCGGCACGGGCGGGAAGCCCTGATGCGAGGGCTCGCGACTGCGCCGCGGGGATGTCGTATCCCGCGCGTCGCCAGGAGATCTCGCGGGCCTCGAGATCGAGGATGGCGTAGGCCGCCCGCGGGTCACCGTCCCTCGGCTGACCGACCGAACCGGGGTTCAGGATGTAGCGGGCGTCGGAGTCGAGTCGGACCGAGACGCCGGGCGCACCGGGCCTCGACTCGACCATCGAATCGTGGTCACCGTTCCGGCGTCGGAAGCAGCCGGGAAGGTGGGTGTGTCCGACGAGGCAGACCGAGGTGTCGACGCCGCGGAAAGCAGGCCCCGCCGCCGCTTCGTTGATGAGGTACCGCCGCCCACCGGGAATCGGCGAGTCGTGGACGAGCATCAGATCGGATTCGAGGTAGACCATTCCGGGAAGTCGTTCGATGCGGTCGATCAGATCGGGCCGGAGGGTCTGGATGCGACGACTGGTCCACTCGATCGCCTCGCGGGCGACGTCGCGGAACGACTTCGCGATCTCAGGGCGAAGCATCGCCTCTTCGTGGTTGCCGATGACCATCACCGCGTCACGGTCGAACACGAGATCGAGACATTCGATCGGATCCGGGCCGTAGCCCACCACGTCTCCGAGACAGATCAGACGATCGATCCCCGCGGCATCGAGTTCGGCAAGCACCGATTCGAGCGCGAGGAGGTTTCCGTGGATGTCGGAGATGATGCCGAATCGCATGACGCTCGCCTTTCCTGAAACGGATCAGAGCGTTCCCGAACGCCCACAGAACATTTCGAACAGGATCGCATTCCTGATTCGGAACTCCGCAACTCTCTTTTCATCGGCCGTTCCGAGGCTCCTCGCCACCCTCACCCACGGCTCGAAACGGATCTCCGCGATGGTCCGTCCCGTTATCAGCCGCGGAATCCACTGTTTTCGAGCACTGGATGCCGAGAAGTCCCTGCTGATCGGCAAGACGCTCGACCACCTGCTCGGGGTGATCGACGAGTGCCGCCCACCCTTCCCGGATCGCCCGGTGGCATCCCGCACTGGCCCCGGTGTCGACCCGACCGGGCACCGCCATGACCTCGCGGCCGTAGTCGTCGGCGGCCAGCCGGGCCGTGATCATCGCCCCGCTTCGAAGGCCGGCCTCGATGACCACGACCCCGATCGAAAGACCGGCGATGATTCGATTACGGCGTGGAAACCGGGCCGGGCGCGGGCCTGCGTCACATCGATACTCCGTGAGCAGAAGCCCGTCGGCATCAACCACCGCCGAAAAGAGCGACTCGTGTTCCGGCGGATATGGCCGCCCAAGCCCGCTGCCGAGCACCACGACCGTCCGCCCACCCGCCCGGAGCACCGCCCGATGAGCCGCGGCGTCGATCCCCCGAGCGCCTCCCGAGCAGACCGTGACACCGTTCTCGGCCAGGTGGGTCGCGAACCGCGCCGCCAGATCGATGCCGACCGCCGACGCACGACGACTCCCGACGATCGCGATCATCGGCGAGCCTTCGAGGCACGCGATTCGACCACGCGTTCGAAGCAGGCTCGGAGGATCGGACATTCCTCGAAGCAACCGCGGATAGTGGGCCTCGAAGAGGTCGATCACCCCGCCACCCCGGCGTCGAACGCGTCGAAGGTCGATCTTCGCGGCGCGGAGATCGAGCGATGCAAGTCGCTTTCGAACCGTGGCGGGGTCGGTGCGAAGGACCGTCGAGAGATCCTCGACGGACGCCGACCGAATCGCCGCGACCGTCGCAAAACGCTCCCGCAGCCGACCGATCGTCGTGGGCCCCCATCCCGGCGCATCGGCCAACGCGACCATCCAGACCTGATCGGAAACATTCATCGCGACATCCGGCCCCGGCTCGGAGCCTAGTCGACGAAAACCACGTGCCGTCCGGAACGTGCGTTTCTTCTGGTCAGGTCATCGACCGCGGATCGGCCGGGTTGCCTGCGGCAACGAAGTCAGATCGAGTCACTCGATTCATCGAGATCCGACCAGAGACTCGCGTCATCGCTCAGCGGTTCGTAAGTCAGTTCGCCTGGCGAGTCGTCGTCACCGGCTTCTTGACCTTCCGGCTGCGTCGCGTCCTCTTCTTCCTCTTCCTCGTCCGCTTCCTCGTCTTCGCCCTCTAGCTCTTCATCGCCCTCGAACTCAGCCTGGGCCGCTTCATCGCCCTCTCCAACCTCTGCTTCTTCGTCTTCTTCGTCTTCGTCCTCTTCCTCAACGTCGCCAGCTTCCTCAGCGTCTTCATCTTCCTCTGCTTCCTCGTCCTCGTCCTCTAGTTCGTCTCCGTCCTCTTCCTCGACGCCGCCCGCTTCCGTGCCTTCGTCGTCTTCAGTCTCCGTGTCGACCGATTCTTCCTTGGCTTCGTCGTCGTAACCGTCCTCTTCCTCGTCTTCTTCCTCGTCCTCTTCCTCTTCCTCTAGTTCGCCCTCGCCC
>JAQWJM010000173.1:0-4438 GCA_029248335.1 Phycisphaerales bacterium | reverse complement strand
GATCATGGGGCGGGCATCACCCGTCGGGAACGACTCCGTGGAACGGGCCGCCGGCGCCGTTCCGCAGCCACCAAGAAGAAAACCGATCAGGATCACGCATGCGATCGAATACCGAGTCATGTTCCACCTCCACGAAATGTTTGAAATCCATTGGCTCGCACGCTTCGGGCGAAGCGTGACTCTTTCGAATTCCAATGTAACGACCGGAAGTCGTGCTCGCGTGAAAGAGGCTTTCATACAAGTGTTTGGTCGCGATTCGAAACCTTGTCCCCTGCGCAAGATCCGCCAGTGAGTCCGACAGGCGCGGTTCGGATCGTCGTTTCTCCAGTCCGACATCGGATCATGGCGGAGCGAGGCGGAGACCCCCCTCCTGAAAAACAAGACGCACTCGGCCGAAGCCGGGTGCGTCTTGCGTCAAGGATCATCGCCTTGGAGCGGGCTGAATGATCGATGGAAGGATGGTGGAACGAGCGGATTCAGCCGCGTCGCCGGCGGCTCGAAGCGAGCCCCGCCATGGCGAGCAGACCGAACGCACCGGGCGCGGGCACGAGGTTTCCCTCGACCCACTCGACCGACTCTTCGAATTCCTCGTCGTCGAGCCCGAAGTTGAACGCGATCCAGAACGAATCACTGGTCTGGTAGCCGTCCATGGAGACGTTGAACTCAAGCAGGTACGAACCCGCGATGGAGTCCGGCTCGATCGAGTAGATCGGGTGCAGGTCGTAGTCGTCGGCGATCAGGAACTCGATCGAGCCGCCGGTGAGCGAATCGATCGACTCCGGGCCGTAGTCGATGAACATCGCCGTCGCGAAGTCCTCGTCGAACCCGTTGCCGTTCCAGATGCGGAGACCGGAGTTCAGGTTCAGGCTGAGCGCTGCGCCGATGGGCAGCCCCACGTCGGCCGCGGCGCCGCCGATGCCGGGTTCGTCGATCGCGAACGGGAAGTCGGGATCCTCACCGAAGTGGGCTTCGAACACCCGGAGATCGGCGACCTCGAGGGTCTCGGTGTCGTGATCCCACCCACCGGTGCGAAGAACGCCGGCGTCATTCCAGACGCCGATGTCGAAGTGCTCTTCACCCTCTTCGTCGGCGAGCGAGGCGGAGGTGATCACAGCGGGGAGTGAGACGGCCAGGAGGAGCCTGGCAACGCAGGGGACGATTCGGTCTGAAGACAATGACATCTCTGACACCTTTCTTGGAGTCTTGAAGGGACTGATGAGGAACGAGTACTGAATCACGATCGTCGAGGCCGGTCGTCCGGATCACTCGACGCTTTCTCTCAGGGACACACGCCCCACGACGCGAGCAGAAGGCCGACATCCGCACCCGCGACGGTGCCGTCACCGTCGAGATCGATCTCGGCGTTCTCGGTGCCGAACGCGGCGAGCATGATGCCGAAGTCGGCGCCGTCGACGACACCGTTGCCGTCGAAGTCGCCGGGACAGGGGGACGAAGGATCGAACGAATCGATCGCCGCGGCGATCTCGGCCTCGGTCGCGTCGTAGTTGAAGAGGATGGTGAAGGGTTCGCTGTCCGCGATGCCCATGGTCGCGTAGAGCGAGAAGTCGATGCGATACATCCCGGAACGGCGGGTTCCCGACTCATCGCCGAGGATCTCGAAATCGAGGTGGCGATGCCAGCCGCCGTTCGGCTGCACGGCGAGGTCGAAGCCTTCCAGCGGCTCGTCCTCCACCACCCGTTCAAGCGTGATGAAGGAGATGCTCATCCGTTCGGGGACCAGCTCCGGCTCCTCCCAGGCGCCCGTCTTCAGATCCCAGCGGCGCAGCCCGGACAACACGTTGAAGCCGACGCGTCCCGGCGGAAAGGTCCCCGGGAACGCATCGAATCCGGGATTCGACGTATAGCCCGGGAAGCCGGTGTCTCCGAAGACCGCGTAGAAGACGCCGCCGGTGTCCTCGCCACCGATCGGGCCGTCGACCTCGAGCCGATCTTCCGTGACGCGAAGCCCGATGTCGCCTGGGTGCTGGGCCACCGCCTCCGCCGAGAACGCGAGCAGCGGCAGAAGCAGCAGTGCGGCCAGGGGACCGAGGGGGTTTCGCTTGGAGAGCAGGGTCATGAAGACGGTTCCTTACTGAGGACTCTTGTCGCCGTGGGGGGCGGGTGTCAGTTGCCGGAGCCCGGAAGTGCCACGGTCGGGTCGAAGGCGTTTCGTTCCGCGGATTCATACAGGTCGCTGAACTGCCTGGTGGCCGTGGAGCCATCGAGCATTCCGTAGTTCGAGGTTGCGAGCGCATCGACGACCTCGTCACCCTCGGCGGCCGAGATCGCGATCTGTCGGCTCGCCAGGCGCCACGGTTCGTCACCCGCGTCCCAGGATTCGACGTGCGGATGATCGCTCACGGCGAAGTCACCTTGCGGAGTCATGTGCAGAAAGCACACGATCCGCTCGGGCCGCCGCACCTTGGTCGCTCGGTCCGCGGCATGGCCGGGCCCGTAGAGCGCCACCATCGGCGAGTAGTTCCGCGAGAGATAGTTGTTCATTCCGTAGCTGGTGCGGCGGAGCACGCCGGTGCCGTCCTCTTCCACGCCCCTGCCCTCACCGCCCACGTCCGAAGGCCAGTGCGGACTGGCATCCAGCGGCGACTTCATCACGACGTCGTCGGTGTACCGACGCAGGACTTCCGCGAAACTCGTGGCTTCGTCTCCGTATCCACCGTGCGGGAGACCGACGTCCACGAAGTGATCGGTGTTCGTCGCCTGGTACGCGAGATGGGCCACACCGAGTTGGCGGATCTGGGAGAGATCCATGGTGTTGAGCGAAGTCAGGCGGGCCGAGCGAAGCGTTGGAATCGCGATGCCCATCAGCAGGACGATGACGCCGAGCACGACGAGGATCTCGATCAGCGTGAAACCATGACGCACTGCTGGCGTTGAATGGTCGTGCGACGCGGAAGATCGGTGTGCGAGGGGCATTCAGAGACTCCTGTGACCGGTACCTTGACGACTCAGTGTTGGCTATTGGCATTCCCATGTCAATACTTGGTGGCAATATCTTGTCATTTATCTTGCCGACCCGGGTTGGGTTCGCCCTTTCTGGCTTCAGGTGCGAGAATCTCGATATGACGAGTCGTAGGAACACCAAGCAGCTCGAAGCGATCAAGGGCGTGATCGACGGCGCGGGGCGGCCCCTCTCCATCGAGGAGATCCTCGAGGCCGCCAGCCGCGACGTACCTTCGCTGGGGCTTCGCACTGTCTATCGCACCATTCGCCGACTCCAGGACGATGGCGTGGTGGCGAACGTCTCCGTCCCCGGCGCCGCGGACCGGTACGAACCCGCCAGCGTCGCCTCGAAACACCACCATCACTTCCACTGCCGCGTCTGCGACCGGTTCTACGACGTCGAAGGTTGTCCGGGAGGACTGAGCGCGATGCTTCCAGACGGGTTCGAGCTCGAATCGCACGAGCTCACGCTCTCCGGTCGCTGCGCCGCTTGCGCGTGAGTGGCGTCCCCGCCGGTCAGAATCGCCGGGTCATGCAGACGCTGTCCGGGCAGTGACGGTACTCGCCGAACGGCGGGCAGATCTTGAAACCCCCACGTTCATAGAGCCGCCGCGCAGGCGCGAACCCCTTGCCGGTTCCCGTCTCCAGGCTCACCCGCCGGCATCCCTGCTCGTACGCGGTCGACACCAGACGTTCGAGCATCGACCAGCCGACCCCCTTCCCGCGGGCCGCCTCCAGCGTGTGCATCGACTTGATCTCCGCATGGTCCTCCTCGAAGGGACACAACGCGCCGATGGCGAGCAGCCGGCCTTCCGCCCGGGCGGTGAAGAATCGCACGCCTTCCGCCGTCAGCCCGGACTTGCCGAGCACTTTCACGTTCTCCGGCAACGACCACGCGCGGGCGAAGTCGAGATGGGCCTGCAGGATCTGCGAGACGTCGGCGGCCTTCGGATCGTCGAGCGCCAGTTCGAAGTCGGTCATCGAGGACTGTCCTTAGGGTGGGTGCGCGAAGCCGCGATGCGGGGTGCTACCGGAAGACATCGATCCCCCGGGTCCGCGGGCGTCTGGATGGCGACCTCGGACCCCCTCACTTGCTCGGCGCCTGAGCGAGGATGTGGCTCACCACGCGACCCCAGGGCAGGCTCTGCATGATCACCTTGCCCGAGCCGCGGATCGTGGCGAGGAAGACGCCGTCACCACCGAACACCATGGTCTTGAGGTTGCCCGCCCGCTCGATCGAAAAGTCGAGGCCCTGATCGAACGCCACGACCGCACCGGGCTCGCACCGCAGCACCTCGTTGTCAAGGGTCCGCTCGATCACCGAGCCGCAACAGTGCAGGAACGCGGTGCCGTCGCCTTCCAGCTGCTGCAGGAAGAAGCCCGCACCACCGAAGACGCCCGCCCGGATCCGGTTGGCCCGCTTCGCGTTGATGTGCGTCCCCTTGGTCGCGCAAAGGAACCCGCTGTGCTCGACCTT